>JAKAYZ010000125.1 GCA_021816165.1 Planctomycetota bacterium
AAAAGCCCCTTTTTTTAACATGGCCAAGCCCTTAACCTTGACCATTCTGACCGTCTTGAAAATATCGGCCATTTTGCCCCAAATCCCCTGCAAAACGGCCCTTTTCCTAAGCTGGACAAGCCCTTTGCCCTTAACCCATCTAGGCCATCTTGGCTATCTTGGCCAACCTTGCCCAACCCCCGTCCCCCGTCACGCGGCGCAGCCGCCCGCCTGCTGCGAAGCCGCGCTGGGGATTCATCCTACCGGACGCAGGTAACCAACAAACGCTTGCAGGTATGCACTGCCGGATTATGATAAGCCTTAAACGCCAACCCTCTCACCGGAGGTCACATGCAACTCACATCAGACGTAATGACCATTGCAATACTTGCCTTTCCCGGGCTTACCGCATCCTACATTTATCGCCAACTCCGGGAAGCAAAACCCAAGCCGAACTGGGCTATCGTCTTCGAATCCATTGTCTTCTCCGTAATGTCCTGCACAATCTGGTTTCTACTTACTGCGCTGCTCGCCCGGCGGTGGCCAACCATCGCAGCCTTCAGCGGTGCCCTGCAGTTCAACGCCATCACCGAAAACATCCCCATAGGGCTGATCCAGCCCAGCATGGCAATCCTTCTTTTAGGGGCAACAGTTATCAGCGCGGCATTAGCCCTGCTCGCCGCGTTTGTCCACAATCGAAAATACATCATCAATTTGGGACGGCACTTAAATATCGCCGAACGCGACGGAGAAGCAGATGTCTTGGATGCCTTTCTTGCGGAGATTCCCGCCCCGGTCGTTCGTGACGCTAACACCAAACGAACCTATTACGGAACATTAACCCGTTACTCCAAAACCACCGAAACATGCGAAATCGCTCTGGAGAACGTGCAAGTCTATGATGAGGGCGGTAAACGTCTGTATGTACTGCGTACGCTTTACATCTCCCGCCCACCAGGCGATATCACGCTGGAGTTTAAGCCAACTAACCCTATTTAATCTGAAAGCTAAGGGCTGCCAGTGCCAAGCATTGTATCAACGGTGGCTGGCCGCAGCATGAAGCCACTGGGCAGCATCGCAAAAAATATTTACGGCTTATCGAAAAGGTGATGGGGTTGGAAGTAACCTTGCTGACTGAAATATCGGAGTGTTTCGTCGATGTTGGAAAAAAGTTTGGTGGCGGTCTGGGTGACAAAGGGGCTGGGCGCGACCTTGGGCTTCCAGATCACGTAAACTTCGCGGGCGTGATCGTGCGCGTGTTGGAGTTCGCGCTCCACGCCACTGGAAAGGGCAGGCTTCCCATCCGGCAGTTCGGGAATGTAGGAAATAATGAGGTCGCTCTGGCGGACCATCATGAAGTCGCGGGCGTAAATTTGGCCGTTGATATCGCCACCAATGGACAGCACATCCTGGGTTTTAAGTGATAGTAAAGGGTCGGTGCCCTGGATGTGGATAATGGAATGGCCATCGGCGGCGGCGGCAAGCGCTTGATCGTGCAGGGCTTTTTCGTCGACATCGGCAGGATCAAAGGTTATGAAGTGCCGGCCGATACGCTGGCGAAAATCATTGATTTCGGCAAGTACGGCGGGCATATCGGCAACATGGCTCATGGGAAAACTGGGATAAACACGGCGCATCCTGGGGCGCAGCAGCAGACGAAACAGAGTTTCGCAGGTGGGTTGCTGACGGCCGCGGGACAGCACAAAAAACTTCCCTGGATGGGCCGGGTTGACACGGGCAAGTATTTCCGTGGCCAGAATTTCCTCTTCGCGCCAGACCATCAGGTCCTTTAAATCGTGATCCAGATTATGGTCGCGCAGCAACCGTTGATGAACAGTTTCCACATTGTCCAGCAGAGTCACGTATAAATCGGCTGCAAAGGCATTGAGTTGGTCAAAATCAAAGGCTGCAAAAAGGCCGTGTTTCCACCGAAAAGTGGCGTGGGTGTTGATGATGACGTTGGGGTACCGGTGAGCCTCGGCTAAAATATCGCGAAAAACAGCCCGCCGCAGACCGGCCAGACGGGAAAGCGGTAAATCCAGAATTCGGCCAGGTTGTACGTCCGGGGCTTCTTTGTACATCAGATCGCCGACATGGAAAACTTTTATCGTTTCACCCTGGGCTTTGGCGATGGTGAGAACTTGCTCAAGGTAGGCTTGTTTATCAAGACCGACCTGTCCGGTGAATAACATACGCATGGAATCAACTCCTCGCCGCTTATTTTATAATGAATTGGAGGTGGCGGATAGTACGCTTCGTGCCAACCGCTGTTCACGGCTGCAGCACAATCCCGCCCGCTGCATGCCAAGTGATTGGGTCGAGGTCCCGGCGGTATCCATGGCAATATTTCCCTCATAACCAACCATAGAAAATTGAGCGAGAGTGTTTGATGACGCTGGTGGCAAGGTCAGCTTTACGCGCTGATTAATTTCAGGCCACCCATATAAGGTTGCAAGGCCTCGGGCACGCGGACGCTGCCATCTGCATTCTGATACAATTCCAGAATCGGGATCAAAATGCGCGGACTGGCGATGACGGTGTTGTTCAGCGTGTGGCAGTGCCGGACCCGGCCATCCGTATCCCGATAGCGCAAATTACACCGGCGGGCTTGAAAGTCATACAGGCGGCTGGCAGAATGAGTTTCGCCGTAGGCGTTGCGAGAGGGCATCCAGGTTTCGATGTCAACCATGGAAGCGTTTTTAGGCCCCAGATCGCCGGTGCAGCATTGCATGACCCGGTAGGGCAGTTGCAGCCGCTGCAACACCTCTTCGCTGTTGGCCAGAATCTGCTGATGCCAGCGGATGGATTCGTCCCGGTCGTTGCGGCAGATAATGACCTGCTCAACCTTGTCAAACTGGTGGATACGGTAAAGACCGGTGGTATCTTTACCATACGTGCCGGCCTCGCGCCGAAAGCAGGTGCTGGCGGTAACCAGTTTGAGCGGCAGCACCGCTTCATCAAGAATTTCATCCATGTAATAGGCAGTCAGAGACACTTCACCGGTGCCGGTAAGAAAGCGTTCTTCTTCGACCACTTCGGCAGCTTCGCCGACGCGATAAGCCTGTTCGCGGCCCGCCGGAAAAAAACCCGTACCGCGCATGGCCACCTCCCGTACCAATACGGGCACGGTCATGGGCTGAAACCCCTTTTCAAACACCATCATATCCAGTGCCAACCGCAGCACCGCCTGATGCAGCATGGAACCGGCTCCGGTGAGAAAATAACTGCGGGAACCGGCCAACTTGACCCCGCGCGGGACATCAAAAAGGCGCAGCTTTTCCCCCAGTTCAACATGGCTTTTGGGCGTGAAGGTGAAGGTCGGAATGTCACCATGACGGCGGAGTTCCACATTGTCCTGCGCGGAAGCACCGCGTGGTACATCCTCATCCGGAGGCAGGGGCAGGGTTAGCAGCAACGCATCTATGCGAGAGGGCAGGGACTTGATTTGCTCTTCCAATGCCGCCCGCTCCAGTTTAATGGCGGTCGGGCGCTGGCGCATGGCTGCGGCCTGCTGTTCCAGGGTCTGGCGTGCAAGCGGATCTTTTTCGGCCTTGATGCGTCCCATCAGCGGCCCTAATTCTTTGGACAGGCGGTTCTGTTCCGTTGTGAGGTCCTGAAGTTGCTGCTGGGCTTTGCGCAGTTGCCCATCCAAAGCCAACAACTGATCCAGGTCAATGGTGATATTTTTGGCCCGGGCACCCTGGCGCACCGCCTCGGGATTTTCGCGGACAAACTTGAGATCGAGCATGGATAACCCTTGGGTTGGCAGACACGCATCAGAGGACTGGTTTCCCATCAGCGGCGGCAACTCGCCGGGCTGAAGATTCAGCGGGCGGGGATGATCAATTTCTCGCCGATACGTATGTTCCCCGGCCGCGATCCGATTTGGCGACGGTTGGCCCGATAAATGAGCTTCCAGTCGGCGGCGCGATGATATTCCCGGCGTGCGATCTCGATGAGCGTATCGCCGCGCCGCACGATGTAAATTTTGCGGCCGCTGGTGCGGTGGCCATGCCGCCGGGTTAATCCGGCACCGGTATGATGACGACGTGAGTGTTGGGCCAGCCGGTGGCGGTGGGGCAGGCGTATTTTCTGGCCCACCCGGAGCCGGCGCGGATCCAGTCCGGGGTTGGCCCGTTCAATGGCGCGGACCATGCGGAAGTTGCCGTAGATTCGCCGGGCAATGGCCGCCAAGGTATCGCCATGCCGGATGACATAAGTGTGGGCGTGATGGCTGCTGGTGCTGCCGCTGGTGCTATTAAGGCCCGCCAGCGAGCTGGCATTGCCGGCGCTGTTGCCGGATGTATTGCCGTCATTAAGGCCTGTAGAACCGCTGGCATTGTCGTTTGGAGTCAGATTGTCGGTGGTATCGGCATTGGTTGGTATCGTTGTGCTTCCGGGTAAATTCATGGTGACTTGGCCGCCCGGCTGAACCGCCCCTTCCATGGTGGTGGCTGGCACATTGGTGGCCAATCCGGCCTGTGTGGTGGTGGGACTGGCCGGTGGCACGATGCCGGAGGGGGTGTTGTTATCGGCGGGTATATTGGCCACGCCGTTGGCGTCGGGCGTGGCGGGCAACGAATTGGTCATGGGTGTCGGCGTGGTTGGCGTGAGCGCCGGCTGCTGGCTGGGTAGCACGTTTTCAGCCGTAATTTGCCGGGAACCACTCTTCGAGTGATGTACAATGACCAAATAGGCCACCACAAAAATAATCACCACTGCCAGACAAATCAGAAATACTTTTACATCGGATCGCATTGAAAGCTCCAACAATAATAGACGCGTTGCCGTTCCGCGGAATTTGCACCATTCCAAGGCCCATCCCCCGCACCACAAAGCCATTTTGAGGTTGGGGAATTCATTCCGCGGATTGTACCGCTGTCCGCACAAAACGGAAAGGGACGCTCTGGAGCGGTGGAAAACAGCGCAGGAATGGACTGCGGTACGAGAAGCGGCGGATAAAATCAACGAATCGGGATAGGGTCGGCAAGGCAGCCTGGGGTCTGGGCGGATGGCGGGAAAGTCACACCCCTGGCTGCCAGCAGGCTCGCTGGGCCACCGCCAAACGAGGGCGTTACCGCAAGCAAAATAGCTCACGTTGGCTTCAGGTGGACTGTGCAATAACTGAGCTGGCATGTCCGGGCTTGCTGCCGGGAACAACTTAACCTGATTTTAGCGCTGTCTTGTTACGGTCTTATTTTACATTTTATAAACTAAGCATTGGATTTGGTGCTGTAGTTGCGGCCAAACGTTTCCATTGGCGGTGTAGCAATGGATTTGGCCAAGCCAGGACAGAATAAGGAGTACAGAAAATGTCACAACTAACGGACGCCCATTTAGCCCGGGAAATATCGGACTCGCTGAATGAAGCAAAGTTCAGCGGTTTTCATTTACGGGCGATCATAACGGCAGGCATGGGGTTTTTCGCCTCGGCTTATGACTTGACGGTAATTGGTACAGCGACGGTTTTGATTTCCGGCATCTGGCATGTAAGCGCCTTGCAGTTGGGGCTGGTGAATTCCGTTTCGCTATTTGCGACATTTCTGGGAGCGTTTTTCTTTGGCCGGTTAGCGGATATCGTGGGTCGCAAAAGAATTTATGGTGTGGAGGCGGGGCTGATGGCGATTGGTGCCATCATGAGTGCTCTAAGTCAGAACATTGTATGGCTGATCGTGGCCCGAACAATCATGGGTTTTGGCATTGGCGGCGATTATCCGCTCTCAGCGGTCATTATGAGCGAATATGCCAATACCAAGGATCGGGGCAAAATGGTGGGCATGGTGTTTTCCTGCCAGGCTTTGGGCTTTTTGGTGGGTCCGGTGATTGCGATTTTGCTTTTGGGTGCGGGTGTGAACCATGATATGGCTTGGCGCATCTTGCTGGGGCTTGGGGCCATACCGGCGGCTGCGGTGCTGTTATTGCGGCGTACGCTTCCGGAATCGCCGCGTTGGAATGCCAAGGTGAAAGGCGACGCTGCCACGGCCGCGAAGGAACTGGCCAGCTACAGCAATGGTGTGGCCGTGGCCCGCGCTTCTGATCGTCGGGTTAATGAAAAGCTTTTTTTCAAATACTTTGTTACCTTGATCGGCACCGCAGGTGCCTGGGCGCTGCTGGATTACGCGTTTTACGGCAATACCGTGTCCATGCCGCTGGTCATGAAAACGATTGCTCCGCATGCAGGATTGCTGGCCAACCTGTCTTGGGGTGCGATCATCTTTGCGTGCTTCGCGGTGCCGGGTTATGTCTGTGCATTTATGTTTTCGGACAAAATTGGTCGTCGGGCACTGCAAATGCTTGGTTTTGCGATTATGGCAGTTTGCTTTGGCTTGATTGGCCTTATTCCTGGCCTGACGTCGGATGTAGTACCATTTTTAGTGCTGTTCGGAATCAGTTTTTTCTTTATTGAATTCGGACCGAATGTGACCACATTTATCCTTGCGGCAGAGCTTTTTCCAGTCAACCGGCGAACGACCGGCCATGGAATTTCCGCCGGTATCGGAAAGTTTGGTGCATTTGTTGGGGTGTTTTTATTCCCGGTGCTCGTGAACCACTTACACCTGGCAGGTACACTGCTTCTGTCGGCAGGTATCTCAGTGGCAGGCCTGGTGCTGACGTATCTGTGTGTGCCGGAACCGGCTGGCAAATCGCTGGAGGAAGTCAGTCTGGAAGGTGGTTCACCCAGCCAAGGGCCAACCCGTCCAGCATTGGCCGCGTAATCAGCAATTGCTCAGAAATCTAAGTAAGGGAAGTCCGAATTAATTCT
>JAKAYZ010000126.1 GCA_021816165.1 Planctomycetota bacterium
GGCCTCCATCGAATTCTTCGGTGTCGGATATTCCATTGCCACCGGCTCCGGACCCTGATTGGCCGGGGCTGCGTCCGCGGCTCCACCCGCCGGCCGCTGGGGTAATTTCTCGTCCGCGGCCCCCTGCGGCGCTTGAACCTCTGTCCCTGCCATGGCCGGTTCAGGGCGGCGGCGTTTACGTCGGCGGCCGATCAGGCCACTGGCGTCCATCGGATCCATCGCCAATTCCCGCACCACCACGTTGATAGCAACGGACCTCCGCATCCGCCCGGCGGCCACAGCACGGTTGACGGCAAGAAGCAGTTTGGCGGTGGCAAAACTCGCCGCAACTCCCGATGCGCCGTCCCCCGGCTGCCCTTCATCCGCCACCGGCACCGTGGCCGTAGCTGGAGCCGCCGTGAGTTGATCAGCCTGGCGGGAAGGATTCGCATACGTATCCCCACCCTCCCGTGGTTGAAAGCCGGCCGCAGTCCGGATTTCATTGGGGCTAAGCACGCCGGCTTGTATCGCAATTTGCACCTTTTCAAGCTCGAAGGTTTCATCCGCCGGCACCGGGTTTTCCGCCGCCAGAAACAGCTGCGGTCCGTAACGCGCCACCAGCATTTCATTGAGTTTTTGCTCGAGAATTAAAACCCGCGGCAAGATCGTGTTGCGGGCGTAAAGTGTTAAACTTGCCTGCATGTTGGCATAAGTGGAATCCTTGGACAGCAGGGCCTCCGGCACCCCAAAGGCGTTGGCCAGACGTTTGAGGCTTTCCTGACTGATTTTCAACGGGCCAAGATCGGTCGGTGGGTAACGCGCCGGCACAAACGTACCGGCCTGCTCGGCCACCAGAATGCGTCCGTTGCCGCCGCGTTTGAATTTCTGGTTCCACAATTCTTCAGCCCGGCGGGATTCCTGCCGCGTGATGTGTTCCTGCGGGACAAACGTACCGTCAATGCGCGCCCGGTTATCCATCAATTCATTCTGATACAGGCTGTATTTGCTGGCCAGTTCCGCCTGCATGTACGCGGAACGCAACGGTGCGTGGCGACCGCCGTACGGGTCTTCCACCGCCGGAAAGCGGAAATCCAGCACGCTGTTTTTATCCAACGTAAGCCAGTTGCCCTGCAGCGCGGGCATATATTTGTAGCCCACCACCGCCAGGTCGTTATCGCGCAGTGGCATCACGCGCTGCGTGGGCAGTATTTTGATTTGCCGCACCGGCTGAAAAAGCCCCGGTTCCAGCAGCCAGTACGCGCCTCCAAACACTTCCATGTACACGCCCGTCATATACCGTAGCTGATAGCCGTTGAGGCCGTCGTTGTCGCGTTCCAACAGGTTGATGATGGGGTGATCCGTAATTTCCTCGATATCATCAACACGGGCCAGCCGCCCCGCCAGATTCGGATTGCCCTTGAGCCGCCGCAGTTCCGCCGCATCCACCGGCCGGGATGGAAATCGCCGGCCATGCTTCCGGTCCGGACCGCGCTGCGCATAAAGGCGCAAACGCACGCGGGCGGTGGCGGCGGCATTCCAATTGGCGCAGGTATACGCCAGATCATTGGTCAGGTATTCCAGCATAAGTTGGGCATCGGTCGGAATTGGCCGCCCGCCCAGATTGGTTAAAAATGGAGACCCGATGGGAACCCAGTAATCGCCGGTGGATTTTGTCGTCTGCACCATGGCCTCAAGTTAGC
This sequence comes from Planctomycetota bacterium, assembly GCA_021816165.1. Next base: position 1,680 of record JAKAYZ010000126.1, read on the forward strand.
CGCAGCATGGGCGGGGATATTGCCGATCCAGCGCCCAAGCCGGCGGTTGGCACTGACAAAAAATGGCCGGCACCGTATAATGCGTGCATGAATTTGCATGTAGACCGGGCACAATGGCTGAAGACTTATCGCGAAACCAGCGAAATTCTGGAAACCATTCGTACCCGGGAAATCGCCGCCCTGACTGACCAGGAAGCTCTGCGGTGCATCCGTGCTCTGGTGGTGGCCGAAAAGCCATGGCGGCAGCGACCCGACTGGTCCGGATTGGTGGAGCAGCAGGCGCTGTTTCATCGGCGGGACAAACCATGAATGGACTGACGCTGGAAAGTGTCCTGCAGGCGGCCGCGGAGGTGGAGCATTTTTGCCGCCGCCGGGATTGGCGATTCTGCTTTATCGGCGGCATTGCCGTGCAACGCTGGGGAATGCCGCGATTCACGCAGGATGTTGATGTGACCCTGCTGACGGGGTTTGGCGGTGAAGCCCCGTTCATTGATGCACTGCTGCAACAATTTCCCGGCCGACTGGCTAACGCCCGGCAATTCGCCTTGGAACGGCGGGTGCTGCTGGCCCGAACCGCGCAAGGCATTGACCTCGATATCGCATTGGGCGCGTTTCCCTTTGAGGAACGCTCCATCGCCCACGCCAGCCTCTGGAAAGCCACGGACCTGATTCATTTGACCACCTGTTCGGCGGAGGACCTTGTGATTCACAAGGTGTTCGCCGCTCGCGACCGCGACTGGGCGGATGTGCAAACCGTGTTGGCTCGGCAACAAGGGCGGCTGGATTTGGCACACATCCGCCGGGAACTCCCGCCGCTGTTGGAACTCAAAGAAGATCCCGAATCTCTGGACAAACTCAACAGCCTGATCGCGGCGGTGCAGAAATGCCTTTAGGCCGCAGCCCCGGCAGCCGGAACCAAGCCGGTACGAATCCCCCTCACTTAAAAGCGTGTAGATTATTTGCGTCCGGCCAATTTTTGCCTGGGCGTCGGCACGCACAGCCGCAATAAAGCGCTCAGAAGCCTTTAACATCGCACCCGGTCTGGCCCACGCCGCACTAAGCACGCGTGGCCATAATGACCGGCGAATGGGATCCAATCTCTACCCTACGTATTCGCCGGAAACCCGCTGCGGTCAGCCATTGCTTGTACTCCGCAAGGGTGTACGTATCGCCGCTGGTGGTATTGACCAGCATATTGATGGCAAAAAAGATCGGAAACGCCGGACCGGTCCGTTCATCGTTGGGAATCATATCAATGATGACCACGCATCCGCCCGGCTTGAGGGCCTGGTGCAGCCGCTTAAAGAGTTCACGCGATGAACGTTCGCCCTCGGAATGCACAATATTGCCCAGCAGAGCCACATCAAATTTTCCCTGGCCGAAATCCACCACGCCAAGATCGCCCGGCAGATATTCAAATTGCTTTCCCAGCCCATGCCGGCGCACATATTCGCGCGTGGTCGAAAGCACCCCCGGAAAATCCTGGGCCACAACGCGGGCCATGCAATCCGCCTCGGCCATGGCAATGCCCCATACGCCCGAACCGCTCGCCACATCCAGCACCCGCAGCCCGTGGCGCGTTTTTCCGGCACCCAGCACCTCGGCCACCCGTTGGGCCGGCCCGCGGTTCATGATGTGCAAACTCCGCACCAGTGCCGGAAAAAAGCTTTCGGCCTTTTTACGCTCTTCCACTTTGCGATACGGCCGCCCCGTGCGAACGACCGATGCCAGCGGCGTCCAGGCGTCCCACAAAACATCGTGCTCCATCATGGAGCCGAAATAATCCGGGCTTTCCCGCACCAGATAACGGCTTGCCAGCGGCGTGAGCCTGTACACCCCGCCGCGTTTGCCCAGCAGGTCCAGCGCTACCAGACCATCAAGCTCTATGCGCGTGCCACGCTCATCGGTGTGCGCCGCCCGGGCAATGGCCTTAGCGGTCTGGTTCCCCGCGGCAATGTGCGAAAACAATTTCAACTGTAGCGCTGTGCTGAGTATCTTCGCCGGTGCAAAGGAAAAGTGTATATGCAGCAGCCGGGACAGCATGGCATCAGGTGCAGCTGGCACCGCCGGTTTCTGTTTGGGCATATTCTTTCTCCACAAATGGGCCACCGTTCCCGGTCTTTGGGCCTGTCCGGCTCTGAATAAGCTTGGCCGCAAATAAAGCATACCTCCCCCGCTTGGAAAAGCAATTCTAAGACCGGGACCGGGGCCGGCGCCTGGTACGAATTCCCTTCACTTCAAAGCGTGTAGATTATTTGCTCCCGACCACTTTTTTGCAGGTTTGCACCGGGTGGCGATTGCGAATATGTTTAAGCTGGTGCTGTTTGGGATTCCCGGCACTCTGGGCGTCGGCATGAACATGGGAATGTGCAACAATGATAACCAATTTCAATACCTTGGCCCCCGGTGGGCTTAAATGTGAATACCTGCTTGACCCGATGGGGCTGGATGAACCCCGGCCCCGCCTGTCCTGGCAGCTTTGCGCCCGGCCGGACCAGCACGGTCTGGTGCAAACAGCTTATCAGGTGCTCGTGGCCGACAGCCTGGAAAAACTCCGTGCCGATCAACCCAATGTCTGGAATTCCGGCCGGGTCGCGACGAAGCAAAGCCTGCACGTTGCCTACGGCGGTCCGGCTCTCCAGTCGGGCCACCGGTACTACTGGAAGGTCCGCCTCTGGACCAGCGGCGGCGAGCCTGGTCCGTACAGCGAACCGGCATTCTGGGAAATGGGCCTGCTGAAGCCTGCGGATTGGCAGGCCCGGTGGATCAGTTCCGGCCTGACGCTGGCCGATGGCAACCCGGTCCCCTGTCCGTTACTGCGACACGCATTCGACCTGACCAGTCCGGTGCGGCGGGCACGGGCTTACGTAGCGGCCCTGGGCCATTACGAACTTTTCATCAATGGCCGCCGCGTCGGCACAGATTATTTAACCCCCGGCTGGACCGATTATTCCAAACGTGTGCAATACCAGACCTACGACGTTACCAATATGTTGCAACCCGCCACCAACGCCTTAGGCGTGCAGCTCGCCCGCGGCTGGTTTGCCAGCCGGCTCGGCTGTTCCGATCAGGGCCAGTCCTCCTACGCCGCGGCTCCCGCACTGCTTTTGCAACTGATGGTGGAATTGGAAGATGGCAGCACCGTTACCGTGGCCACCGACGGCAACTTCAAAGCCGCCACCGGCCCGCTTCTGGAAGCCCAGCATTATGATGGGGAAACCTATGACGCCCGACTCGAACAACCCGGCTGGAACACGGCGGAATTCGACGCTGGCCGCTGGACTGCCTGTGTGGAAGGTTTAGACCATATTCCCCAAGCCCCTCCGAAATTGGCCATAGCCGCATTGGATTGGGCCAGGCCCCCGCGCGGCAAAACCCGCGCATCCCAATTGGCCGTGGTGGCCTCGCCAGGCCCGCGCGTCCGGCGCATTTCCACAATGCCGTCCGTGAGCTTCAGCCAGCCCAAACCCGGCCTGCATATCTTCGATCTGGGCCAGAATCTGGTGGGGTGGTTGCGCCTGAAAATACCAGCGGGTCTGCCCGCCGGCACCACCTTCACCCTGCGCCACGCGGAAGTACTCAACGCCGATGGCACCCTTTACACCGCCAATCTGCGCGGGGCCAAATGTACCGATACCTTTATTGCCGGCGGCGAAGCCGCCGGTGTTTTTGAACCCCGCTTCACCTTCAAGGGCTTTCGCTATGCCGAATTAACCGTACGTGGTCCCGATGGCCGGGAAATGCCCGGCTTCGCCCCCGCCGCTGATGCCTTGGAGGCGGTGGTGGTCCATTCCGATATGCCGCCCGCAGGCACCTTTGAATGTTCTGACAGCCTCATCAACCAGCTCCAGCACAACATCGTCTGGGGACAAAAGGGCAACTTCATTGACGTACCCACCGACTGCCCGCAACGCGATGAACGGCTGGGTTGGACCGGTGACGCCCAGGTATTCTGCCGCACGGCCGCCTTTAATTTCGATGTGGCCGCGTTTTTTACCAAATGGCTCATCGATCTTAACGATGCCCAGGCCCCCCATGGCACGTACCCGATGGTCGCCCCGGATGTGCTGGCCAAAAATGCCGGCGACGGCGGGCCGGGCTGGGCCGACGCCGGAGTCATTGTGCCGTGGACCATGTATTTGTGTTATGGGGATACACGTATTTTACAACGGTACTACCCCAACATGGTCCGCTACGGCAAGTGGCTGGCCACGGCCGATGTGAATACGCGCCACAACTTCGCCGATTGGCTGCATCACGACGCCCATACCCCACCCGACCTTATCGCCACCGCCTTCGCCGCCCACAGCGTCAGCTTGCTTTCGCGCATCGCCGGCGTGCTGAAAAAGAATGCGGATGCAACTCGGTTTTCCACCCTGTTCCGCCGCTTGCAAAAGGAATTCACCCACCGCTACGTTACCCCCGCCGGGCGGGTGCTTGGTGATACCCAGACCGCGTACGTGCTGGCCCTGGCCTTTGACCTTCTGCCCCACAAGCTGCGGCCCGCCGCCGTTCAACGGCTGGTTTTTGATATCGAAAAGGGCCGCTACACCAACACCTGGAAAAATCGCAACTGGCATTTATCCACCGGCTTTCTGGGCGTAAGGGATCTCAATTTTGTCCTTAGCGCCGCCGCCCGCACAGATATTGCCTACCGCCTGCTGCTGGCGGAAGATTATCCATCCTGGCTGTTCCCGGTTAAAAACGGGGCCACCACCATCTGGGAACGCTGGGACGGATGGACGCCGGACAAAGGGTTTCAGGATACGGGCATGAATTCCTTTAATCACTACGCTTATGGAGCCATCGGCCAATGGCTGTATCAGCGGATGGCAGGGTTGGATATGGACCAGAGCGCCCCCGGCTATCAGCACGCCTTGGTTGCTCCGCAGTTACCCCCCGCGGATTCCGACGCCGCCCGCCGCATCACCTGGGCAAAGGCCGCCCTGCAAACTCCCTACGGCCTGCTGGCATCCCATTGGAAAGTGCTGGGCAAAACCGTCACGCTGGAAGTGACCGTTCCGGCCAATGCCGCCGCCACCGTGGTCATGCCCT
>JAKAYZ010000127.1 GCA_021816165.1 Planctomycetota bacterium
TTCCGCATATGCAGATCATCATCGATAAGTTTGATGCGTTTATTAAGCACTATCCTCAGGCCGCGGGCATGATCCGGGATGTAAAATATCATGAACTGGCCTTGATGGAATTGCTGGGTGATCAAAACGCCACGAAAGCCATTGCGGCGGGACAAAAAAGCCACAACCCCAAAGTAGCCTTTGCCGCGAAACTTGCGGATCTGGAGGTGCAGTGGCATCAGAGCGGAACCAATAGCGCCAGCGAGTCCAAAATACTTGATCAGGTTCAGCAACTTGTTAAGCAGGAGCCTGCCAACGATGATCTGACTGCGGTGCTGCTTGGATTTCTGCAATCCGGGCCGGTGGCACCGACCATTCAGGCGCGTATCAAGAAAATTGTCACCACAGAACTCAAAGGCCCCTACGCGTTAGCGCTGCAACAGCAGGAAAACTCGCAAAAATCCATGGAAAAGAAGCTTGACAGCCTGAAAGACAAGCCCATGGTCATCGATGGCACACAGGTCGACGGCAAACCCTTTAACTCTGCCAATTGGAAAGGCAAAGTGGTTCTGGTGGATTTCTGGGCCACCTGGTGCGGGCCATGCCGGGCGAGCCTGCCGCATGTGGAAAGCCTGTACAAAAAATATCATTCCAAGGGCCTGGATATTGTCAGCGTATCCAATGATAACAGCGTAAAGGCACTCAAGGCGTTTCTCAAAGCGCATCCGCAAATGTCCTGGCCGCAGTTGTTTGACGCCAAACATCCCGGCTGGAGTCCGATGGCCACGAGCTTTGGCATCAGCGGCATTCCCACGCAGTTTGTCATTGACCGCGGGGGTGTTTTGCGGCACATCATCGTGGGCTATTCGCCGAATCTGGCGGCTAAACTCACGGCTGATATCCGGCCACTGCTGAAATAAATCAGATTCTGCCATGCAATAACCGTGCGCACCTGAACCACGGCCGCATAGCCGGTGGCTGGGTAACGCATGATCCGGCGACGGATGCGGCCGATGCGGTGGGGCTGTTGGCGGCGGAGCATTTTACAATCATCGACTCCTTTATTACCCTACCGCTGGTGTAATATGCGATTGAAAGGTCCATTATGAATATTGCGGTAATCGGCGGAGCGGGATATATCGGCTCCCATGCGGTGAAACTTCTTATCGAACGCGGCCACAATGTCACTGCCATTGATAATCTTTCCATGGGGCATCGCGCCGCGGTTCATCCGAAAGCGCGGCTGGTGGTTATGGATTGCGCCAATGCGGCGGCCTTGGCTGCGGTATTTCAGGCCAATAAAATTGAAGCGGTCATGCACTTTGCCGCCAGCGCTTATGTGGGTGAAAGTGTGCAGGATCCGCGGAAATACTACCGCAACAATGTTTCCAATACGATCAGCATGCTGGATGCGATGAATCTCGCGGGGGTAAAAAAGCTGGTGTTTTCCAGCACCTGTGCCACGTATGGTGAACCGCAGCGCGTGCCGATTACCGAAGATTTGCCGCAAAATCCCATCAGCCCTTATGGTCAGAGCAAATTGATGGTTGAGCATATCCTGAAAGATACCGCGCATGCCGAGGGACTGGCTTTTGCCGCTCCGCGGTATTTCAACGTAGCCGGATCGGCTCTGGATGGAAGCATCGGCGAGGACCATCGGCCCGAAACCCATCTGATACCCATTGTGCTGCAGGTGGCGCTGGGGCAGCGACCGGCTGTGGATATATTCGGCAATGATTACCCAACGGCGGATGGTACATGTATTCGCGATTACATACATGTATGGGATCTTGTTGATGCCCACCTGGTGCTGCTGGAAAATCTGCAGCCGGGACGCGGGCTGTTTTACAACCTCGGCGTAGGCCGCGGATACAGCGTGCGGGAAATTATTGAAGCATGCCGGAAGGTTACCGGCAAAACCATTGCCACTCGTGAAACCGCCCGCCGGGCGGGCGACCCGCCGGCACTTTTCGCATCACCGGAGCGCATGGCCAAAGATTTTTCCTGGAAAGCCAAAATCACCGATCTGAACCAGATTGTTGAATCGGCATGGCGCTGGTTCCAGGCCAATCCCAACGGATACCGCTGATCTTTACATGATGACGCCTGCTTACCGCTTAACAGCGCGAATGATCGCCGCCATTCGGCCGGTTATGCCGCGGTCCCGTCGATGTGAATAAAAATCAACGGCGTTGTCATACGTACACAGACTTCCGCCGTCAATATGCGTTATGCCGCATTGCCGCAACTGCATTTTGACGGCACCCGCGAGATCAATGTGGGGTTTGGCATATCCAGCCGTTTCAACAGTGGAACCCAGACCGGCGGAAACAAATGCGTCAGCGACCTCCGGCCCGACTTCAAAATATTTCACGCCGATGGCCGGACCGATCGCGGCAAGCATTTGGTCCGGTTTAATTCCCAGATTATTTATTTCAGCAACGCCGCGTGTGACCACGCCTGATACCACCCCGCGCCATCCGCAATGAATGGCACCGACGATTCGGCCATCATCCGAAGCCAGAAGAATCGGCGCACAATCGGCAATGCGGATGACCACAACCGCGGTTGCCACATCCGAAACGATGGCATCGGCCTGTGTTTGTCCGGAAAATCGATCCTGTATTTCAGCTTCGGTAGATTCGCTGTATTCCCCTTCATCCTCCGCGCGAAGCAGCGCCACCGCGCAGGAATGTACCTGATGCACCACGGCCATCGGCGCATTGGCTGCACCCAATCCGGCAAAAAGGCGTGCGAAATTATGCTGGATGTTTTCCGCGGAATCCCGCATTTCAGCAACCCCGGACGGATTGCCGAGATTCAACGAATCAAATGGTGCCGGGGAAACCCCGCCGATGCGCGTGGAAAAGCCATGCATCACGCCGATTTCATTTAACAGCCGCGACTGGTAAACGACAACGCCGTTCGCTAATGTCACACGGGTCAGCATGAAAAAATTCTATCCGCCCATGGGCCTTCACGAAAGCAGCACGTGAAATTTCCGGGCCACAGCCATTTGTCCTGAATACCTCCTTGCGATATCAAATCAGCTCCGTTGTTTATCACCCGTCCGCTTGGGCGTGTACGCCATCGCGTTATGATCGGCGAGCATTGCCGCCAACGCGGGCCTTTACGGTTCGTCGGTCGATGCCCAGGTGGCGGGCGGCGGCTTCGTAGGTGCCGGCTTTCCGGTAAACCAGCGTGGTATAAAATTCAAGAAGCTCCTGTTCGTTCATTAAGCCCTCGCCGATGCGCTGTAACGGGTGGGCCTGAGTATTCGGTTCAGTCAGTTCCGGAGGGTGGTAATGGCGCCGCAGCAGCATGTTTTTCACGCACTGCTCAAGCTCACGGAAGTTTCCCGGCCACGGATAGTCACGGTGCTGCGTGATCCACCGCGTGACATCAGCATTGAGATTCGCGCGCTCACGTTCGCCGGTGATGAATTTCTGTGTAATAAAATTGATTAAATTGCCCAGATCTTCGGGGGCCTCGGCAATTTGCTGCCGCAGCGACGGCGTAGTGATGACATCCGAACACAGGCGAAAATAAAAATCTTCACGGAATGTACCGCTCCGCATTTCCCGCGCCAGATCACGATTGGTGGCGGCGATAATCTTGCCCCGGAATTGCCGCTGCACACTTTCCCCCACCCGCTCGAAAGTGCGGTATTGCAGCACACGCAGCAGCTTGACCTGAATCTGCGGATCGGCATCACCGATTTCATCCAGAAACAGTGAACCGTGCGCCGGGCATAATTCCAAACGGCCCTTTCGATCCGCAACAGCACCGGTAAAGGCGCCGCGCGCATGGCCGAATAATTCCGATTCGACCAGATGCGGGGAAAAAGCCGAGAGAACGGTGGTGGAGAAGAGATTCTGCGGCACATCAGCGAAGCGCTTATTCGCCGCGGAAAACGGCAGATAGCGAGCTTGGGCAATGGCCTGGGCCACGCGTTCTTTTCCGGTTCCGGAGGCTCCGATGATCAGCGTGGCGATATCACCCATTTTGTCATACAACTCCAGTTGGTAGGCGCGCATGTCATGGGTGAAAATGGATTCCCAGACCTTGGCCCGCAGATCAATCATGCAAGGCGATAGACCGATTATCGAACGATAAATTCCCTGAAACGCACGCGTTACCTGATAACAGCAGGCAAAAAGATGCTCCGCCCGGAATTGACACGCGCAACCCTTGGCCGGGACCCGCATAAGTTCATTGAATTTTTCAAGATAGCGCGCGTAAAGACCGGCATATTCGGTTCCGGTTTTTCCCTCCGCCAGCGCCTGGTAAAAATCTACCTCAAGCGAATAGTAAAGATAATGGACAACCGCGTCCTGATATAATCGCCACTCCTGCGCGCCGGGCGTAAGCTTCCCGGTCAGACGCCCGCGCAGCGTGTTTACAAATGCCGCCACTTTATCCCGCGCGCGTATTTCATTGGGGCGCTGCTGCTGCCCGCTGGCGGGGAAGTTCCAGGAATTATCCGATGCCACATATTCCGAACCAAGAACAGCGCGTTCATATTGCGTTCGCTGCGGCAGAAATGGATTGCAGAATGTCAGTTGCGAAATGGCCCGGGCCAATTGGAGTTCATCGGAGTTTAACCATGCCATGAGAGAAGCTCCCGTTAAAACTGTTTTCGGACAATACAGACATTGATTGTACATCAAGTGTTCATTGCATGTATGTCAAACGCCGTTCTTTTGTCCATTATAAATTTCCAATCATACGCGTAAACCAAGTTATTAAATGGATTTATAACAGCACATGTGACATTGGCACGGGATTTGTTTTATTCCCATGTGTTGGCGATGGCTTTCACCGCCCGTACCGGAGTGTTTACGATGTCGATGTTCATGAATCATCTCAACTTGGCACTTGGATGGGCGCTGATGCTGCTGGGCCTGATCAGCGGCGGATTGCTGGGATTGTTTTTCCACCGGGAGGATTTTCTCGGATCCTACGCCGCATGGCCACGGCGCTTATTGCGTCTTGGTCATATTGCGTTCATGGCGCTGGGTATGCTGAACGTCATATATGCACTCTGCCCGCACGCGACCGGCATGACAGGAGTGCTTGCCGCAGTGGCACTGGCCGTCGGTTCAATAACCATGCCGCTGGTGTGTCTGCTTGCCGCATGGCGCAGCGGGTTGAAGTGTCTCTTCGTTTTACCGGTTGTCATGCTGGCAGTGGCAATGTCTCTGGCATTCTGGAGTGCATTATGAACATCGGATTTCTGGCCATGAGCGGCGTGCGGGCGCACGACAGCAGACTTCTGGAACTGGGCTTAACGCTGCCCGGTTTTGTGGACCGCAGCAGGGTTATTGCATCGTTACCGAGTCTCGGGCTGCTTTTATTGGCGGCCTGTACGCCGGCATCGCACCATTTGCGTTACTTTGAAGCGGAATCGGATCATTGCATTCCGCCGGAGGTGTATCATTGCGATCTCGTTGCGATCAGCACATTTTCCGCACAGGTATTTGAAGCCTACAGGGTTGCGGATTGTTTGCGCGCCGCCGGCGTTAAAGTGGCGATGGGAGGATTGCATGTAAGTGTCTGTCCGGATGAGGCGGCACAACACGCGGATTATGTGGTTGTTGGTGAGGGCGAATCGGTATGGCCCGCCGTGGTCGCTTCGGCGCAAGCCGGCGCAAAGCCGCGCATATTCCGCGCCGCCGATTTTCCGCCGGTATGCATGCAAACGCTTCCAATCCCCCGCTACGATCTGCTGGGAGACCGTCCCTATAACCGCTTTACAGTGCAGACTTCCCGCGGCTGCCCATGGCGTTGCGATTTCTGCGCTTCGACGGTAATGCTCTCCAGGCATTATCGTAAACGTCCTGTGGACGGCATTGTGCGGGATATCCGCGCCGTTCAACGTCTCCGGCATAATGCCTTTATTGAATTTGCCGATGACAATACATTTGTGGATAAATCATGGGGACGGGACCTATGCCGCGCGCTGACACCACTGAGAATAAAATGGTTCACTGAAACAGACATTTCCGTGGCCGAGGACGATGTTCTGCTTCATGCGATGCGCAAAGCCGGTTGCCGCCAGATTCTTGTGGGGTTGGAAAGCCCGGCGTCATGCGAACTCGACGGCCTGGAAATGCGGCGGAATGTTAAGGCTCGCTGGGCACAGCACTACACGCAGGCACTGCGCAACATTCAAAGCCACGGCATTACCGTCAACGGATGCTTTATCCTCGGGTTGGACACCCACACGCCGGAAATATTTCAGCACGTGCTGGATTTTGCCATGGAAGTGCCGCTGTTTGAAGTGCAGATAACAGTGCTCACGGCGTTTCCCGGAACCCCGCTTTACAGCCGCTTGTTGCGCGAAAATAGAATTCTGGAACCGCATCGCTGGGATTTGTGCACTTTGTTTGATGTGAACTTTCAACCTCGGAACATGTCGCCGCAGCAGTTGCGGGAAGGGCTTTACTGGCTGGGCGAGCGGTTGTATGACGCGGAATGTACGCGCATGCGCCGCAGCGCTTTTTTCCGCATGCGGCGGGTGGGGCGTTCACGGGCTATTCGGCACAGCGGGCCGACTGCGGCACCCCGCACCGGCTAAAATAGATCGTCATACGCCACAAAGCCGGAGCAGGCCATTCAGCGAATACACGGCAGATTTCGGTTTTGTTGAAGAAAGGAAAGTGAATGTTGTCTGCATTATGGCCAGCACACAACCGTGGCCCCCGATACCTCAACAATGCCAGGAG
>JAKAYZ010000128.1:0-745 GCA_021816165.1 Planctomycetota bacterium
TGCTTCGGCGGCATCCATGTGCACCGGCTATCTGTTTGATATTTCTGCGGTGGAATGTCCATTTTTCATCTACGCCGTTGTTATGGCTGCCAATATTGTTTTGTATTACCGTTTTTTTGGCCATGATGGCAAGAAAAATGATCCGCCCACCGCATCCCAGCCTGCAACCGCGGCGCTCGGTAACGTTCCTGATAAATCTGAAACCTGAATTCACCCCATGTGGCAACGCATGATTATAATTCGGCGGTGATGTCCAATGACGATGGCTCTGCACCCCTGTTTTCCGGCGAGTCGGCAACGCACGGGATCGGCGTGGTGGCCGTGGATCGGGCGATTGACCGCCCATTGAGCTACCGCCTACCACCAGCGTATATGGCGACGGCGAAACCGGGCATGCGGGTGCGCGTGCCACTGGGTCGCGGCAACAAATTGGTCGATGGGGTATTAATTAAAGTCATTCCCTCCGCCGAATATACCCCGGGGTTGGCAGAAAAGGCTTGGAAATTCAAATCAATCATCGATGTAGATGATAAGCATGCCCCGATATCCGACGATCTCATGGCTCTTGCGCAATGGATCAGCCGGTATTATGTTTGCCCGCTGGGCATGGTGCTATCATCGATGATTCCGGCCGCCGCCAAAAACCAAATAGCTGTCCCCACCAAGGAAATATTACTGCTAGCCACCGATGGTATGACCCGTCTGGCCGCGCCCGGCCTCAGCCGCCAGGCCAAGGCCGGCTTCG
>JAKAYZ010000128.1:755-6672 GCA_021816165.1 Planctomycetota bacterium
GTCATAAGCGAGGATCAGGAAACCGCTGTCGATCTGAGAACCGCCCTGAAGACGGCAGGGGTGTCCCGACTGCTGTTACAGCGCCTGGTAGCCCATGGCGTGCTGGTGCGAAAAAAAATTCAACTGCTGCCGAGTGCTGGTGGTGTTGATGGCCCGGCGGCAGCGGAAGCGCGGAGTTCGATTGATCTGACGCTCACTACCGATCAGTTGGCAGCATGGCACCATATAGAGCCGCTGCTGGAACAGGATGAATTTTCCGTCCGGCTCATCTATGGAATTACCGGATCGGGCAAGACAGAACTGTACCTGCGGGCGTTGGAGCACACGATACGGCGGGGCAGACGCGGCATTGTCCTGATACCCGATATATCGCTGACGACGCACATGGTTGACCGGTTTGCCCGGCGATTTGATCGCGTGGTGGTGCTGCATAGCGGAATGAGTGAAACCACGCGCCATCAGCATTGGCAGGCCGCCGCCAGCGGATGGGCCGACGTCATCATCGGCCCGCGATCCGCCATCTTTGCGCCGGTGCCCAATTGTGGCCTTATTGTGGTAGATGAAGAGCATGACACAGGCTACAAACAAGATAATGCCCCGCGTTATCATGCCCGTGATGTGGCTATCCGCCGCGCCCAGATTCTGGGTATACCCGTTCTGCTCGGTTCTGCGACGCCATCCTTGGAATCATGGCATAACAGCGAGACCCTGGGCCATTTCAAGCGGATTGAACTGCTATCCCGTCCCGGCGGCGTTCAACTGCCTGAAGTGGTGCTGGTCGATATGCACGCCGAGCGGCGTAAATCCAAACTGAAGCGTGCCATTTCCATGCGGCTGGAACGGGAAATTGAGGCGGTATTACATCGTGGAAAGCAGGCCATACTGCTTCTGAATCGGCGCGGTTGGTCGCATTATGTCGGCTGCTCCCGTTGCGATTGGGGTCTGAATTGTGAACATTGCGATGCCCATATGGTGGTGCACAGGTACCGCCCTGCCGGCGATAAGGCACGACGCTATGTGCAGTGCCATTATTGTCTCACAAGCCGAATTCTTCCGACACTTTGCCCCGCTTGCAATGGCAAGCTCATTGAACTCGGACAGGGTACAGAACAGGTTTATGAGGAATTAACGAGCCTTTTTCCAACCAGTAAGTCCGCCCGCATGGATGGCGATTCCATGCGCCATATGGATGATTACCGCCACATTTTGGGTGATTTTGAAAATGGAAAAATTCAAATTCTCCTCGGTACACAGATGGTCGCCAAGGGATTGGACTTTGCCGATGTGGGCTTGGTGGGCGTTATTGACGCCGACGCGGCGCAAAGCTCGCCGGACTTCCGGGCATCGGAAAGAACCTTCGACATGCTTTGCCAGGTCGCGGGACGATGCGGGCGACGGCAAACCGTCGGGCGAGTTGTTGTGCAGACGGCGGACATACGATCCGCGGCCATTGGTTACGCCGCCCACCATGATTACGTTGGTTTTGCCAATATTGAGATGGCCCACCGCAAGGCCTTTGGCTATCCTCCATACAGCCGTATGGCCCGGCTGCTTATCAGTCATAAGGATCGGGAACAGGCGGTGGAGCTCGGTCGCCGCCTGGCCGAAACCCTTATCCCAATTGCGGAGCGGGAAGGGTGCCGCTGGCAAGGCCCGCAAAATCCTCCGATGGAATTTCGCGCCGATCTATTTCGTATTGAGCTCATTGTATTCGGGGCCGGGCCGACGCCGGTGCAGCGGACATTAATGAATTTAAGGCGGGAGCCTCTGTTTGCAGAGATATTCCGCTGGTTAACCGTCGATGTCGATCCGGTTAATCTGCGGTAACTGGTCGCCTATGGAGCCGGTGCGACGTGACCACCGGCATACAAAAAAAAAGCCCCGATCCTGCGGACCGGGGCCTGTTTTTTATATATCAGGAATGGCGGATTAATAATTACGGCCGAACTGTTTACGTTCCCATTCCTTCTGGATGATGATGTGCGGCCGCACCAGAATAAGCAGCACGCCGGTATCGCGTACATACGAACGGTTGGTGAAGAGCCGATTAATAATCGGTATGGATGATAGTACGGGCACGCCCGCTTCAACTTCCGTTTCGCCAACAAGCCGCTGGCCACCGAGCAGAAGCGTTCCACCATCCGGCACCGATACCGTGGCGGCCACCTGGGTAAGCTGAATGACCGGCAACTGGACAAAGCCTGGCAAAGCTGCGGCTTGCCCTGTGTTTCCACCTGACGTGGCACTGATCTGCCCCGTGATGTTAAATGTATTAAGTGCCACCAGGGTCGCCAACGAGGGTTGAATCGTCATGACCACATAGCGATGATCGGCCGAGACCGTGGGCTGCACTTCCAGTACAACGCCCGTCGAGAGGGTCGCAATGCTCAGATTGGTACCAACTCCACCTACGCCGCCGACGATGCCGCCCGTACCCGCTGTCTGGGTAAAGCTGGCAACAAAATTCTGCTGCTGGGTGACGGTGATAAAGCCCTGCTGACCATTAAACAAGGTGACGCGCGGGGCCGTCAGGATTGTGCTGTGCTCACTTTGCTGCGTAGCGTGAATGAGCAGGCTAAGCTGGTAATTGGATAGAATGCCGCCGGAAATATTCAGAGCCGATCCGGCCGCCGAATATCCATGGGCGATATTATTGCCCACGCCTGTAGCAACAGGAGAAGCGAGCGTCTCCGTGTTATTCGCAACGCTGAGCGGCGCGATGCTGGAACCGCCAAAAAATGGACTGCTTGTTCCCGGATAACCGGCGACACTTGTTGTGCTACCCGCATTGGTACCCGATCCGTTGAAGTTCAGACCCCACGAGAAGCCAAAGTAGTTCAGGAAGTCCGTATCGACCACAAGGAAGCGGGTATCGATAGAAATTTCGATGGCACGCGACTCGCGCAGCTTCTGTAGTAGTGCTGCAATCTTCGTCTGGTTGCCAGGTGTCTGGTTGACGACGAGTTGACCGTTAAGTTCGCGGATGGTGCCGGCCGACCCGCCGTTATCGACCCATGAATTCCGATCGACGGTATTTTCAATCAGGCTGGTAATTTCGCGTACCATGGCTTTACGCGATTTGCCCTGCTGCTGCCCTTGGCCGCCGCCACCGCTTTGCTGAAAAATACTACCGCCACCACCAATGTTACCCAAGCCGCCGCCGCCCTGGCTGCTGACCTGCGACGTGCTGTTCTGGGTGGCGCTGGAGAGGTTAAACGTCGGTGCGTTATTGAAATTCGGGGCCTGTACCAGCAAGTCGGATATGTCATAAAGTTTGATGTCGGTTTGCTGCGCCAATTGACCACGCGTCGAGATGGTGATAACACCCTGATCGATGCTGTAACCCAAGGGCGTACCGCCGCTGCCAGCCGCCTGTTGCAATACCAGCGAAAGCACCTTCTTGAATGGAACGTTTGCCAATTGCAGACTTATGGGGGTTTGCTTCTGCACGCCGGCGTTGGCCAATGCGTTCCAATTGACCACGATATTGGACCCGGTCTCACGACGCAGCAGATTGACCACATCGCTGAAGGGTTGTTGCTGCACGCTGATGGTGGGGACCGATTCGGCGAGGCGCTTGCGAACCAGAGTGTCGGCTGAAGATTCCGAGGAGTTTTCCTCGGCCTTCCGCATGCGACTTAATTCCGGCCAGTCGCGCGGGTAAACCAACAGGTTGTCGTACGGAATAATGCTTTCTTCATCCGAGATTTCCTGCTTTTGGGTTTGCGTGGACTTTTCGTTCCGCATGCGATTGTATTTGTTATATATTATTTGATTTTCAACCTGCCGCCGCATGAAACGCGCCGAGTAGTTCAGCGGGTCTATGGCGACAATCTGGTTCAAGGTGTCCAGTGCCTGCTGGTACTGCAGCCGCTTGTAGTAAGACAGGGCCTGCTTCATCAATTCATGAATCTGCTGGCGGCGTTGTACAGCGATTTTACGTTCAATTTCATATTGGCTCTTCTGCACCGCCTCGTTCCGCGCCGCTTTCTGCTTGGCGGCGGCCACGGCCTGGGCCTGCTGCACCTCGGCGATCTGGGCCTTGGCACGCGCTTTCATCGCTGAATAATCGGACTCGGTGAAGAGCTGCTTGCCGGCTTCAACCGTGGCAAGCGCATTATTGGCGTGGTCCAACGAGGCCACATAGTTACCGGCAGACATCTCAGTTGTGGACAGAGCCAGATCATGATTGAAGAGCACTTCTGACCGCTGGGCAGCAATTGCCTGGCTATAGAGTTCGCTCTCGAGCAAGCCGGGAGATTGGCCCGCCGCCAACTTTTCGGCATATTGGCGGCCCATGCGCGCCGCAGGATTATGAGGGTCCAGCGCCAGTGCGTCGTTGTAAAGACCGATTGCCTGATGGTATTTCGCAGCATGAACCATATTGTCCGCCTGTACCACCAACGCAGCCGATCGCTGCTGATTGATTTGTGCAGCCGACGGTGTGGTCGGCGAACTTACAACAGCGACTGGTGCTTTGGCCGGAGCGGGGGGCATTGCATTCATGGATTTTCCTTGTTCGTTAGACACAACGGACGACGGGGCTGGGACGACACCTGCAGTCGAGGTTTCAGTCTTTGCATGAGCGGCTGCGGCGGCGGCCTTCTCCTTCTGTATCATTTCCTCATGGGCTTGCTGCTCGCGTGCCAACTGTGCGGCCATCGCCTCCTGCTTGGCTTTGGCCGCGGCCATTTCCTCCTCCATCGCTTTTTGTCTCGCCTGTGCAGCAGCGCTGGCCATGGCCATCTGCTTGGCCTTTTCGGCGGCCGCCGCCTGCGCGGCCAAGGCTTCACGCTGACGTTCGGCATTCGATTCCGACGCGGCCAATTCCTGCTGCATCTTCATTTCAGCAGCATGCTGTTTCGCCGCCATTTTTTGGGCAGCTTCTTCAGCCGCCAATTTCGCCGCCTGGGCTTTTTGCTCGGCGGCCATCTCACTTTTTGATGGGCCTGTCGGCTTTTGTGTGACCACTGTTTTTGGCGGTTGCGGCGTAACGACCGGTGCGGATTGAGGCTGGGGTGCCGATGCAGCTTTGGTTGCAGGATGGCTCATCGCCATCGACGTGGACGTGTTTGCCACCCTCTTCTGGGCGATGAGGTACTGGTAATGAGCCACATCGGGTGCCTGGCTTCCGAGGTCTACGCCCGAGACCTGTATCTGGCGCAAATCGGCCGAGGCGGTATTTAATTCGCCTGCCGCGTAGGCCGCCTTGGCTTTGGTCAGCAACATTTTCATATCACCAACCATCGATGCCTGCTTGGCCTGAACTAACGCCAAATTGTCTTTGGCCTCCCGCACCAGCTCAGTTGGTGCACTCGGAGATGCGATCACAACCCGGTATAAACTTGCGGCGTGGGCCAGATGCCCGTCGTCCAAAGACGCCTGCGCGTTTTGAAAGATGGTGTTGATGGTAGATTGATCTGAAATCCCCACATCAGCTTTTTGCAGCATCTTTACCAGTGTGGCCCGATCAGCGGCAGATAAATCCGCTGGATTGATGGAGAGAAGAACCCTTTTGGCCGACGCAAATTCACGCTGCGATAAGAGCGTCTCGCCGCGATTCAATAACGCCTGCGACGGAGACACCTGGGTGCTGGCCACCGCACGCGAGATGATCGGGACACTGGCACCGAGTGCCATGCTTGTGATCGCAAGGGATAAAATCCTCGAGCGGGTCTGTTTCTTCAAGACACTACTCCTCATCACCTTAAACAACTTCATCTTCGCCACATCGATCCGACACTGCGGTGCCCGTCACCGAGCAGGCTGCCGGACCAGACCATATTTAATACCATCGTCTGCTGACCGCAACGCCCGGCTATTGCGCCTGTCGCGCCAGCGGCCGCCAGTTCTCGACAGCCACGTATCCTAAATGCCTCTCCAAGGGCTTGCAACCGGTCGAGCAAATTTCCAAGCC
>JAKAYZ010000129.1 GCA_021816165.1 Planctomycetota bacterium
CCCATGGTGTTACAGGAACTTTGGTGCTTGTGCAAAAGAATTCCCGCCGCGGGCCATTGCCAGTATCTTCATCGAAGGTTAAAACGGAACTCAAGAGTCCATCGTCCACGTTGGACGGCGGGGCGTGAAAAATCGCGGCCGACCGGTGGACGGGTGGAATTCATGTCGGAGCGCGGGTTGTGCCTCCGCAGGCCGGGGAAAGGACTCCCCGGCTGTCTTAGAACCATGACGGTTCGTTACGTAGTAAAGATAAAATAGTTTCTCTCCCTCTGGAAATGGGGAAATGGTGCTCGGAAAGGAGTCTGTTGATGTCGACTGCTGCGCCAGTGATGAAGGAATTGGAACTTGAAACGACCGTTAGAATCAAACTTGAGGAAGAACTGGCCCGGTGCCTGGGCGAGGCCCGCTGCCAGCAATGGTTTGCCGGAAAGTGCCGCTGGCACCTTAGCGGCCATCAGCTGACCGTGATGCCCACCAGCCTGTTTGCAGCGCAGTGGATTCGCGGCAAATTGATGCAGGAATTGCGGCACAGCGCCATGGCAGTGCTGGGTGAGCAGGTGACGGTGGAGGTGGCAACTCCGGCCATCGGGCCACGATCCGGGCCGGCTGCTGATGCCGTCGCCCCTCCGCCGCAGGCTCAACCACCCAGCTCCGCGCACCCACCAGTGGGCATCCGCGGGCTCAACCCCAAGTATCTGCTGGAAGACTTTGTCGCCGGTCCGTCCAACCAGATGGCTTTCCGGGCGGCGGTTCAAGTGGCCGAGGCGACGGAGAGCGGCTTTAATCCGCTTTTTATTCATGGACGCTGTGGCTTGGGGAAAACCCATCTGTTGCAGGGAATTTGTCGGCGGTTCGGCCAGATGTTTCCTCAAAAGCGCTGGCTTTACCTTACCGGCGAACAGTTCACCAATGAATTTGTGGAGGCCATCCGCCAGAATAAAACCGCCCAATTTCGGCGGCGGTTGCGCCAAAGTGACCTGCTGGTGATTGATGATATTCATTTTTTCACCCGCAAGCAGGCCACGCAGGAGGAATTTCTGCATACGTTTAATCAGGTGGATGGCGCGGGGCGGCGCATTGTGCTGGCGTCCGACTGCGCGCCCGGGCAGATTGCCTCGATCATGGATGCCCTGCAGAGCCGCTTCGTCAGCGGCATGGTGGCACGGATTGATCCGCCGGACCTGCCCACGCGCCTGGAAATTCTCCGGCGCTGCGCCCTGCGGCTGCCCCAAACCGTCAATGACTCAATTCTGATGCATGTGGCGCAAAGCCCCGCTGCCAGCGTCCGCGAACTCGAAGGGCTTTTGCTGCAGGTGCTCACGGGAATGGCGCTGGCCGGGGAAGCCGGGGAGACGGTCAAAGGCACGGCTACCGTTATTGCCCAGCAGGTGCGCTGCCGCTCCGGAGCGGCCAAGGTTATATCCGCGGAGCGCATCATCGAAACCGTGGCAACCTATTTCGGATTAGCCGCCGCCGATATCCGCGGTGATCGGCGCAGCCAGTTGGTGGCCAGTGCCCGGGCTATTGCCATTTATCTCATGCGGCAACATTCCCACCTGAGCTTTCCGGAAATTGGACGGCTTTTAGGTGACCGTAACCATTCCACAGCCGTCGCCGCCAACCAGCGGGTGGAAACCCGTTTGACCACCGGCTGGCTGCTGCGCTGGGTAACCGCAGACGGCCACCACCATGAAGCTATCAGTAACGCCATTGCCAACCTTACCTCCCGGTTGCACCAGGCACACGCCGCTTGAATAGCTTGAAGATATTGAATACTATATTTAGCGTTGTTAGTATAATGTTTGGTCAATAGGCGGCATTTTAAGCAAATGATTAGGCTGTTAAACCCTAGTGCCACTTTTCTGAGGTTCCAGTGAAATTAAAGCAAATTTATCAACAGGACTGAATTGAAGGTTTGGCGGCTGTTCCCGCAGGCAGCATTGACCTGGTTTTTGCCGATCCACATTTTAACATCGGCTACCAGTACGATGTTTACGAAGACAAGCGCGCCGCGGAGGATTATTTGGATTGGACTCGCAAGTGGGGTGCGGGCGTGGTGCGGGCGCTCAAGGCGGACGGCACTTTTTGGCTGGCCATTGGCGACGACTTTGCTGCGGAATTGAAAATAATTTTTCAACGTGACCTGGGCCTGAAGTGCCGCAGTTGGGTGCTGTGGTATTACACCTTTGGCGTGCAGTGCAAAACCAAATTCGCCCGCAGCCATACCCATCTGTTTCATTTCGTAAAAGATCCCAAGCGTTTCACCTTTAATATCCCCGCCATCCGGGTACCATCGGCTAGAACCCTGGTTTACGGCGACAGCCGGGGCAATCCGGACGGCCGCCTGCCCGATGATACATGGATTTTACGCCCGCAGGATATCCCGGACTGTTTCCAGCCCAGCGAAGATATTTGGTATTTCCCACGCGTGTGCGGAACATTTAAGGAGCGTGCCGGCTGGCACGGCTGCCAGATGCCGGAACAGTTGCTGGGCCGCATTATCAGGGCCTCCTCCAATGAAGGCGAAACAGTGCTGGACCCGTTTGGCGGCAGCGGATCCACGCTGGCGGTGGCCAAAAAACTTGGTCGGCAATTTATCGGCTTTGAATTATCCCCGGAGTATGCCAAGGGAATTCAGTCGCGATTGGATCAAACCAGCGTCGGCGAGCCACTGCTGGGATCCGATGTTCCCGCCACCTCCGCCCCCTCCACCGCCAATGGAACCAGGCGTATCAATGGCCAACGGGTCAAGGCGGGACATCCGGGTGCGCCACGGCGCGGCCGCCGCGACAAGGCTAAACCCGGCCCTGATTTGTTGAATGGCCTGCTTAGCGTTTAGGCCCGAATACGCAGGCAAGGCGGACAGGAACGACGTGGAGGCCGTGGTGAAAACCTTTCGCAAAGAACTGTGGTTTAACATTCCGAAGCGGCGGGCGTTTATCAATATCACCGCGCAGGTGGAAGCGGCGCTGGCTGAAAGCGGCATAACCGAGGGCTTGGTGCTGGTGAACGCCATGCACATCAGCGCCAGTGTGTTTATCAACGATGATGAAGCAGGATTGCTGCAGGATTGGGAACGCTGGCTTGAGGAATTAGCCCCGGAGCAGCCTTATTCACGCTATCGCCACAATGATACCGGTGAAGACAATGCTGACGCCCACCTCAAACGCACCATCATGGGGCGCGAGGTGGTGGTGGCCATTACCGCCGGGAAGCTGGATTTTGGACCTTGGGAGCGGATTTTTTATGGTGAATTTGATGGCCGACGCCGCAAACGGGTGTTGGTTAAAATTATTGGTGCCTGATCAATTCCGGCAACAAGGGCCGCGCAAAATCCTGCTGCCCCGCTTTCGCTGTGGGCCGGGGGATACCGCCAGAGCCAGACAGCAGGTGGCAGCAAAATACATTGACGGGTGTTGTTGCCCGCGGTAACGTGATACGGTGTTCCGGGACACTGGAAATTGGCCCCTGGTGCGCCGTTCCAGCTGCCATTGCGGGCTGACGGGAGGCCAGAAGGCTTAATGCCGGAAAACATCGTTGGCAGCCGCGTTTTGACCGCCGGCGGTCCGCCTGAACACCCTTGCACGAACAGGAGAATCAGATGAAAAATGTGGATATCAAGGTTGAAGGCAATATCCTTACCATCAAGGTGGATTTGAGCAAGGAATTTGGACCTTCTGCTTCCGGCAAAACCATCATTATCGCTTCGACGGAAGGCAATGTATCGGTGCCCGACCGGGACGAGAAAATCGGGCTGAACGTGTATCGCAAAAAGCCTTAAGACCGGGCCGGCACTGCATGTGCTTTGGCCACGGTGCCTCCTTTGCGCATGCGGCTGAATCCCGTTGGCAGGGGTGGTTATGGCCCTTCCCGCTCTGGAAGTTGCATCAGTTTGGACAAGGCTACCTCTGTGGCATTGCCGGAGCGGGCTAATTCCACAGCCACCCGGCGTTGATCCTCCAGAGATCGATTCTGGCCAAGTTTGAACTTGCCTTGCGTATGCGTGATCTGAATTTCAAAGCCGACGATCATCGCCAATAAGTTGCGGCGATTTTCGTCGGTCATGGTTGGTGTCCATGGATTGGGCCGCATTGATTCAAACTTATCGGTCAGGCACCGTAGTTGTTCCATCAGTTCCGTGTCGCTGGTAATAAGTCGCGGCTTGCCATGCAGATGGGCTACGGCATAATTCCAGGTGGGCACCCCCGGTGCGGCATACCATGCTGGTGAAATGTAGGCGTGCGGGCCGGAAAATACCACCAGCACATTCCGGCCGGACGAAAGGTGCTTCCACTGCGGATTAGCCCTGGCTACGTGGCCCCAAAGTTTAAGGCCTCCGTTGGCTGATTCTTCCAGCAGAAACGGGAGGTGGCTGACGGTGGGTACCCCATCGACAACGGTCACGAGCATACCAAAAGGGTTGGCCTGAACCAACGACACTATGCGTCGCAGATCACTTTCGTTGAACGACGGCGGAATGTACATGGAACCTAGTATATAACCAGCAATTGGTGTTGCCAAAGCCGCGCCGGTGCCTGGGTGGCCGCTGTTGCCATCAGGCGGAAATCGCTTCCAGGCCAGCCTCATCCAATCGATCGGCACGACTGGCATGGGTTGAGTGCAGTAAAGATTGCAGCTTGCGCAGTGCTCCCACTTCTATTTGCCGCACACGCTGCCGGGTAAGGCCCAAAATCATGGCAATTTCCTGCACTGGCAGCGGGTTGGCATCGCCGAAGCCATGGCGAAGGCGTAACACCGTGGCCTCGCGCTGATCCAGTCGATCCAGCAGAATTCGCAGTTTAGCTGCAGTTTCCCGGCTTTCCAACTCGTGGTCGGGGCGCGGAGCTTGGCGGTCTGGTATGGTTTCTCCCATGGTTCCCCCGCTCTGGGTATCCAGGATGGTGACCCGAAATACCCGCGAGGCGTGCTGCACCGCGGCAAGGTGGCCGGCCCCGGATTGTTCCTGCAGATCCGTGTCAGATGGAGCATAACCGCAGGTGTCCCTAAACCTCCGTGTTTGCTGGTTCAACCTGGCAATGCGGCGAATCATGTAGTGCGGCAGGCACATGGGGTGGGCGGTAGCGGCGATGAACTGCTGCAGGCTGTGGAGAATCCACCACTTGGCGTAGCTGGCAAATCGCGTACAGCGATCAGGTTGATATAAATCCGCTGCATGAACCAAGCCCAGATTACCCTCGGCAATGAGATCCTGCAGGCAGATGCCGGTACGTACGAATCGACGGGCAATCGCCACCACCAATCGCAAATTGGCTTCCACCAACTTATCGCGTGCTAAAAAATCCCCATTTTGCACCCGTTCGGCAAGGACCAGTTCCTGGTCGGCCGTAAGCAGCGGAATCTTTCGCAATATGGCAAAATACTGTCTTAAATCAGTTTCTCTTGCCTCTAACATGGGTATACTCCCTGCATCCGTTTTGGACTTCCCTTTGCGGCAAAACGGTTTCTACACCGCCTCACCTTCAAGTTTTTACCGAATCTCTCAGAGATGTCAGTACCTGTATCGGTCAGGCCATAATAATAGTAGGAGTCAAAGTTGGAAAAGTGAAGGGGTAAAGTTGCAACTTTTTTCGGACCAACAGCCGCCGGCCCTCAATAGCCGCACGGTAGCCGTGCCCCGAATGATTTTATCAGCCGGTGGCCTGAATCAAGGCTAAACGACAATGGAATCCGTTACGGCATGGCCAAAAATGGTCATGGCATGAGCTTCGTCAATACGAACATCAACGATCCGGCCTTCCCATTGCGGCGAACCGGGAAATACCACGATCTGGTCCGCCCCGGTGCGTCCGGTAAGCTGCACCGTTTCCGAGAAACCACGGGGCTGATCAACCACGGGTGCAGCCGCCGGAGCCTGAGTCCGCCCGCGCATCGCCGCCGCCATGCGCGGGCCTAATTGGGCCGCCATCTCCACGCCCGCAGTCGCAGCCACGGCTTGTTGCGTATGGATATGATCATGACTGGCCCCCGCCACAATGGAATCCGTGGAGCGCACCCAGCCGCTGGCTCCCTGACAAAGCACCGCCACCGTTTGCCCGATCAGTTCCCGATTTAACTCTTCGCTGATGGCGTTTTGGATTTGCAACAAATGATTATTGCGCTCCCGTTTGACTTCCTCTGGTACGTCATCCGGATGGCGGCGGATGGCCAGAGTTCCCGGACGCGGTGAATATTTGAAGATGAAACAGTTTTTATATCTGGACCGGGCCACCAGTTCCGCGGACAACTGGTAATCTTCCTGGGTTTCGGTGGGAAAGCCTACAATCATATCCCCGGCCAGGGTAATGCCCGGCACCAGACGCCTGGCCCGCTCCAGCAGGCTCTCGTACTCTTCCCGCGTGTAGCCCCGATTCATCATTTTGAGAATGCGGTTGCTGCCCGATTGTGCTGGAATATGCAGATATTTGCATATTCTATTGCAATCCGCCATCACCTGCAGAATATCGTCGCCGAAATCTGCGGGAAAACTGGTGATAAACCTCAGCCGTGGCAACTCCGGCACACTTTCATGCAGGCCGTGAAGCAGTTGGGCAAAGCTGGTCCGGCGTTTCATGGGGCCACTGGGCCCGGAGGCGGGCGAATGTTCGTAGTGATAATGGTTCACCGTTTGCCCCAGCAGGGTGATTTCCAGCGCGCCGGCGGC
>JAKAYZ010000130.1 GCA_021816165.1 Planctomycetota bacterium
AAGATTGGCCGGCGGCACCAGGGGCAACGGCGGCGCAGCGGCAATATTGGTGTCGATCTGCGCGGCGAGCGTTTCGCCGGAAGTGGTGCATTCGCGTGCAATGCAGTTAAAATCGTTGATGTTGGCCAGGTCATTGCCATAATTAGCCCCCGGCGCGGCAAGGTCACCGCTATACCAGCGATCGTAGAGTACCACGCCCGGTTCGCCGGTCGTCGTTACCAGGCCGTTGCCGGTTCCGATTGTGCCAATCGGGGTGGCGCTGCTCGTAGAGTCCGTGGCGCTGGAATCACAGCCCCAGGCACCGTCTTCAGGTCCGCCATTGTCTTTGGAAACGTCGAAATATTCGGAGCTGTTTGCGGGCACCGTCGCCGGGAGTGTAATACTCATCGAATCTACGACGATTCCTCCGGCGGGGGCACCCCCAACACCATTGCGGATCAAATTCACGATCACAGTCCCACCTTCTTTTGGGATGCCGCCATTGGTAATAATAAATCCATCGCCCGTGGCCTGGGATTTAAGCGTTCCGCCACTATCCGCCAACACGCCAATCATGCTCTTGGCGGTGGAGGTGGAACCACCGAGCTTGGCCCCCGTCAGGGCGATGGGTGCCGCGATCCCGGTAATGCTGATGGAATAATTGGAACAGGGTAGTGAGCCGGCCGTTGGGTTGGGGAATGGATTCAGCACTTCGACTGCCCAGTCGGTAACTTTTGTTTTCCCGGCCGCAGAGGTGAGCTTAACTTCCACTTCATTCAGGAATGGCTGGGCGGTTGTGCCCATGCAGGCCACGCCGGATGGAATGGTGATCAAAGTGGTGCTGAAGGTGCTTCCGCCCATCGGCACGGTCAGCAAATTTGTGGCACCCAGATACGCCGGTGATACGGAGTAGCCGGTGCTGTCAAACCGGTAGGTGAAGTAATTGGCCAGGAAAGCTCTGGCGTGAACCGGGTCATAACCCGAAGCTACCAAGGAGGTGTAAAGGCTCTCCGCCAACGACGCCAAGGATGCGGCATTGGCCACGCTGGTATTGAGATTCACCTTCGGCGGCGCGTTGTCGGTTATCCAGGGGCTGCCGGTGATGCCTGTCCAAGGGTTGATGGCCGCTACATCGCGGCTCCAGGAGTAGGTGGTGTATAAATTCCGGTAGCCGGAGCCATAGCCGCTGCCTCCCAATCCCAGCGTGTTGGGCATCAGGGCAGCAACGCGCGAATAGAGTGGTGCCCCGAATGCCGCACCGCCGGCACCCGCGCCGGTGAGCAAATCCATGGCACTGTTGGTGCCAAACAGGGATGTGGTAAATGCAGCAGGCGGGGCGGTGGGGTATGTGTAGCTCGGCGGACCGCTGGAAGGAAACTGCAATTCATATTCGTCCATTGCGTTTTGCCACACCGCTGGGCTGTAAAAGGTTGTGGCATTGGTGTAGTTGCCGATTCGGCCCGGCCAAGACGCGGCAGGGACGCCAATTTGCACGGGCGTGCCCGGGGGAGTACCGGCGCTGGCAGCGTTAAAAAGGTCTGTGGGGTCGATGTTTAATCCGCCGACATTCATAATTGGGGCGGAGCTAATGAAAGCGCCGTAAATGCCATAGGGATTCCTGGCCTCCGCGTTGTTGCTCCCCGATGAAGTGTAAGCATTGGCAATCCAGCCGGTGTTGAGGTTCAGCATTGACGACATATCGACAATGCGCACGGCAAAGCGGTAGCGCGTGCCGTTGGGATCGCTGTAGGGCAATAAGTTCCACATGGCGTCGAGCGTGCCATCCGGCTGGAGCTGATTCGAAATAGTGTAAGCGGCACCACTGTTATATGCCCACCGCGGTTCGACGACTGCGGCGTTGGGGACCGGCACTGAAAGGCCTACCGGGAGCGTGGCCCCAGGAAGATACCAGGAAATGTCGTAGCTACCGTTCGAGGCGTCGTAAAGATAGGGTGAAAGCGAACTTAGCAGCGGCATGGTCGGGTTGGTGGTGCCGCTGACGGTGGCGTAGCCGCTGGTCGGGACAGGCGCGGCGGTCCAGACAGTCGCCGGGAAGGCGTTGGCCAGGCCCGTGTAGATTTGCCGCCCATAAGTGAGCGCATTGAAAGGGCTGGACGCCTTCTCAGCGGCGTAAAACACCTCGTCACCGGGCACGTATAACGTCTGCGCGGTCACTGGGGCGTAGTTCGGTTCGTAAGGCTGATTGCTGACCAGCCACGGTTCGCTGGGGGCGTACTGTGTCGGGGCTGGCTGCGCACCGGCCGTCACGCTCTGATAAAA
The DNA here is from genome assembly GCA_021816165.1 of Planctomycetota bacterium. The sequence goes on from JAKAYZ010000130.1 coordinate 2,260, forward strand.
TTGCGCCGACACGCCGACCGTGGGCATTCCCCCAACTTCCGGATAATCCCAGTAGCGGGCAATTTGGGTATCGGGGGTAAATGCGGCACCCGTGGCCGAGCCTACGGCCAACGTCCGGTTACTTTGGTCCAAGGTTCCATTAAGCATTAATCCCCGGACCGTATTGAGCACGCCCTGCTGGGCCATGTTTAAGCTGGCGGAAGAATTGGCGGCATAGGCGGATTTGCGGTCGGCGCTGGCCATGAGAATAAAGACCGTCCCCATCAGCGCCAACAGTACCAGCATGGCGATGACGAGGAGCAAAATCATGCCGCGGGACGAGGAGCTAGGAGTCAGGAGTTGGGAGTTAGAAGGCTTTGGAGGCGCTGCGCTTCCATGTTTTGTGGTGCAGGCAGCTTGCCTGCGCGGCTGCGGCGACGGCGAGGTTACAGGGGACAGGTTACAGGGGACAGACGAGGAGTTAGGAGTTAGGAGTTGGGAGTTAGAATTTGGTGCCTGTTTAGCGGGCGAGGCGGCCTCGCCGCGCCGCGGCTGCGGCTGCTCAATGATCAATGCGCAATGATCACTGATCAATATTTTTGGAACTTCGTTACTTCTGATCATTGAACTTTGATCATTGATCTTTGATATTCTGTTTGTCATAAATCACCTTTATCATTCTATCGCACGCCCAGCGGGCTGGGCGGCTAACCATTACCGGCGGTCGCGGCGTTACGCAACGGCACATAAATGTGCCGGCTAACATACCCGGTGGGATCAACCCACCGGCTCGCCCCGTCCGTCTCCCGTCGCCCGCGGGCGACCCACCGGGTTATCACCACGGTGCTCTACCCCGTCGTCCCCTCTTCTAACTCCTAACTCCTAGGTTCTGCGTCCTCGTCCTATCCCCCTGTCCCCTGTAACCTATAACCTGTAACCTGTAACCTATCACTGCGGAAGCTCCACCACCTGCGTGACAAACCGTCCGCCCTGCAGGCGGTTGTTGGGGTCCGTTACGCAATAGGTTATTTTCAGTGCCCTGGGCCACAGCGCCTTGTTCCCGGCGTAGAAGACATAGGTAACCGGGCCGAGAAAACTGGCGGGGCTGTTCCCGTAGACCGCAATCTTGTTGGGGATATAAGGTGCCGGGAGGGTTCCCATCGCCGAAGGAAACTGCGGGCCGTTGGCGTTCTTGGTGGGTGTCGTCGGGCTGGAGTTTCCATCCAGCCCATACCAGTCCGGAGCGGTGGCCGAGACGGCCTGCCCGTTGTTGGTCCCTGTGAATGTTCCCGTGCTGCCATCGGTCCAATCCACGGAAAAACTGGGCACGCCCTGGAGCATGATGGGTGCCATACGGTAGTAACCATTAAGCATGGCGGCGCTTCCAGGCGGGGGTGGAAGGGGGGGGGCCGGAGTGGGCACGGCATTTTTCACCGCCGATGGGCTAATGAGTGTGGAATGGCGGTAGCAGAGGAAATCCGCAATGTCATCCAGGCTGTAATAGGGCGACACCAACGGAAGGCCGTTGACATATCCCTCAATGGTTCCGGTGCCGCCTCCGGCAGTAATGGTGGCTGAAAGCAAATCTGCGGGCACGGGAATGGAGTCGTAGGCAGCGTCAAGGCGGGATGATGTCGCTGTGGCAGCGGCCTCGGTGGCACCGGAAGACGTGGGGGCGAAGTAGCTGACCCCCGGACTTCCGCTGGCGAAATTGGCCGGATCATAGAAGGGGTCGGTGTATACGTCCGAACCGGCAGTACCCCCGCCGAACGGAAGCAGCAGCGTTTGCTCACGGCCAAAATAGAATTGCCCGCTGGTCTGCCCGGATGGGGGCGTCCCCAGCGGCACCCATGAATCCTGCGACCAGTAAGGCTGTTCGTATTGGTCAACCCCGCCGACCCCGCCGGCGATCGCGGGGGCCGCACCGCCTGCATAATTAAGCCCGGATACCCCATAAGATGCCGAGAGTTGTCCGAACCAGGCAATCGCTTTATTGGAAAAAAGGCTCCCCGCCATCGTGGCGCCGGCACCGCTTCCGCTGCCGGACCGGCTATGGAAATCCCCGGTTTCCATGAAGCAGATTTGATCCGCCCGCCAAATAGGGTATTGGCCGGCCGACCCGGTGAGCGTTTGCCAATCAACAGTGCCGCCGGTGGCGGCGTTGGCCGGAACACTTGGCCCGGTAGTTATTCCGGCCTGCGTAATATTGGACTGCTGGCAAAGATAATAGTTACCGGCGGTGTCCTCCACCTCGTCGCCCGGTTCATATTGGACGCTTTGCTGCCAAAGGGGGGCGTAATAGCGCTGGCGGATCACCAGAAAGCCGTTGGTGTCCAAATGGTGAATATCGCCGGCAATTTGGGATTCCATCGACCGGACGGAACTCATGGCCGCCAAGGTGGCCTGCCCCACCCGCACCGTTCGGCCGGCCAGGCTGAAGATCTCCCCCACCGCCGCCATGAGAATAATCAGAATACTCAACGCCACGAGCATTTCGACGAGGGTAAATCCCGCCGCGCGGGATTTACCCAAGGAGTTAGGAGTTAGGAGGTAGGAGTTAGAATGCTTTGGAAGCGCTGCGCTTCCATTTTTTGTGGTGCAGGCATCTTGCCTGCCCGTCTGCGGCGACGAGGTTACAGGTGACAGGTTACAGGGTACAGACGAGGAGTTAGGAGTTAGGAGTTGGGAGTTAGAATTTGGTGCCTGTTTAGCGGGCGAGGCGGCCTCGCCGCGCCGCGTCTGCGGCCGCTCAATGCTCAATGAGCAATGATCACTGATCAATGTTTTCGGAATTCCTTCATCATTGATCCGTGATCCGTGATCCGTGATCATTGACATTTGTTCGTTGTTCATTGACATTCGTTTGTCGTTTCTCATATTTGCACCAAATCCCCGGCACATAAATGTGCCGGCTAACATTCCCTTACGCCCGTCTTCTAACTCCTAACTCCTAGCTCCTGCGTCCTCGCCGTTCCCTGTCCCCTATAACCTCCGCCACCCTCGGCTAACATACCCGGTGGGATCAACCCACCGGCTCGCCCCCCCCCCCCGTCCGTCCCCCCGTCTTCTAACTCCTAACTCCTAACTCCTGCGTTCTCGTCCCCTGTCCCCCGTAACCTATAACCTCCGTCCCCCCGTCCTTCTCCTAGCTCCTAACTCCTAACTCCTAACTTCTCGTCCAAAGTCACAAGTTCACCGTCGTCACGTATACATATATTAATGGGCTGGATGTTTGGCCGATCGCCGGCGGGGCGAAAATGATGTCGTCGCTCGCCTTGTTGAGCACCGACCCACCCGCAAGTCCCGTCGGAACGACCGCATTGGTCGCGGGATCAGTTATGAGGCGGAACACGCATCCGGTGGACACATCCACACCCAAGGAATCTATCGGCATGGCCAAGGCGGCGGACGGATACGGCCCCTCGAAAAGTTGTGGATAAAAAGAGAGGTGGCTCGCGTGGATATTTTGGGCATCCGGCTGCATCGGCAGGAGCGTGTCGCCGCCTATGGGTGCGTACGGCGCCGGGAACGTGCTGCTGGCGTCGCCCTTGCTGAACACAAACACGTAGACCGTGTAAGCACTATTTAACTGCGCATTGGGAAAGACACCGGCGTAGCCGCTGGAAGCGGGCACAATCACTGCGCTCCAATAATAAGAGCCGGGCGGCGGCACGGGGGCCGGAGTTGGGGAAGCCGGTGCCGGGTCCAGGGCGAAGGGTGCAAAGTTTGCGATGGCGCTATAGGACTGTGCCGTGCCGAAGGGAATGGGCTGGGCCGTTCCGAAGGAGTATGCGAACGGCCCGTAACCGGTGAGCGTCGCGGCAGGCGGGCTGTTAAGGGGCAGGCTCCCCGCCAGGATCTGCAGTTTTATCTGTTCAACTGCATTCTTGGCGATCACCTGGGCGACGGATGTTTGGGCGTCCTGGGCGGTCCATTTGGCGGCCACGGGAAAAACTGCGGCGATCATAATCAGGCCGATGCTTAATACGAAAATAGCAATGAGGATTTCAGCCAGGCTGAAAGCCGCGCGGCGGCGGAGCCGCGAGGTTACAGGGGACAGGTTACAGGTTACAGGGCGGCCCGGCCGCTCAATGATCAATGAGCAATGATCACTGATCAATGTTTTTGGAACCTCATTATTATTGATCCGTGGTCCGTGATCCGTGATCATTGTTTCTGATCTTTGATCATTGGTCATTTTTATGTTGTCATTGTTCGTCATATTTCACCATTCCATATTGTCGCGCGCCCAGCGGGCTGGGCGGTTAACCATCGCCCCCGGTCGCGCCCTCCCCATCCGTCCACCTTCTAACTCCTGGCTTCTAACTCCTGGCTTCTTCCACAGACCCATATTCGCACCAAATCCCGCGGCACA
>JAKAYZ010000131.1:0-564 GCA_021816165.1 Planctomycetota bacterium
TGTCACCGGCACCGGTTACGTCATAAACCTGCCGAGGGCGTGTAGGATGGTACGTACCGGGCTGATTCTTATGCTGCACGTACATCCCTTGACGATCGAGCGTGAGAATGCAGGAATCAAATTGGTGCGAGTGGATGAGTTGCGTTGAGAGCAATGGTGCCTCGCGGTCGGGGGTATCGATTTTCAGACCACTGGCAAGCTCGGCTTCTGTGCGGTTGGGCGTTATCGCGTGCGCACCACGATAGCGTGAGTAATCTTTTATCAAGGCGGGATCCACCAGCACGACTTTTCCTGTCTTGCGGGCCTCGGCGATGATGAACTGACACAGGCGATGATCGAGCAGTCCCTTGTTGTAATCTTCAATGCATATGACGGCGACACGCGCGATAAGCGGCACGAGCATTGCTTCAAAATGCCGCACCGTTGCATCGCTTACCGGATCGGTCACCTCATCATCGAGTCGCAGCATCTGCTGCTGGTGACGGTGCTGGGCCAAGCCGACAATACGGGTTTTGCATGATGTGGGCCGATCAACAAGCGAAACGACAGCGCTGGTATCAACGC
>JAKAYZ010000131.1:574-6606 GCA_021816165.1 Planctomycetota bacterium
GCCCGCTCTCTGGCACAATTCGCAGAGACGATCGTATTGGGCGTCGGCCCCGCAGACGCCGGCAAGTATGGGCCTGGCACCGAGGGCCGCCAAAAACACCGCCACATTGGCGGCCCCGCCCACTTGAATTTTTTCCTCGCGCCGCCTGATGACGGGTACGGGTGCCTCGGGTGAAAGCCGCTCCGCGTCACCAAATATGTATTGATCTAAAATTAAATCGCCAACGACCAGAATCTCCGGAGAACCACACCGCTCCAACTGTTGAAGCAAATCCGTTGCGTGCGAAGAACTAAGCATCAACGAGAACTCCCAATTTCATCCTCAGACGGCGCGGTGGCATCATGGCCGTCGATGGATAGCGCGGCCCGCAGCATATCGCGCCACACCTGCGCCTGTGAACCGGAAATGTAACTTTCAATCCCCACATAGACGATCGGTACAGGCGACTGATAGCCCTGCAATTTAACAAAATCCTTCAGGGTTGTAACCCACAGATCAATTCCTTTGCGTTGGGTGATCTGCTCAAAGGGGGCAAAATCGCGCTTACAATCGTATTGATGATGATCGCCAAACCAGCAACCGGCAACCGGGCGGCAACCTGCCAATTCGAGCGTGCCGAGAAAATTATCAGGGTTGCCAATGCCAGCAAACGCCAGTGCGCGTTTGCCGCAAAGCTCCCACCGCTTGCCAGAGGCGTCAAAAACGCCGGTTACCCGCGTACGCTGCTGAAGAATATTGCGTGGACCGACGTATTGCGAAAGAAGCTGGGCGGCCAGATCGGCTAATTCATCGGAAACCTGCTCGCAGCGCGTCAGCATGACATGGGTGGCACGCGAAAAATTAGCTGGCGACTCGCGCCAAGTCCCACGCGGAATGACGCCGGGCACCCCCAAGGGCCGCGTGGCGTCCACCACCACCAGATTTATGGAACGCGCCAGACGCCTGTGCTGAAATCCATCATCCATAATCAGCACATCCGCACCGTGGGACGCAATTGCCATCCGCCCCCCCGCCACACGGTCAGGATTAACCACAACGGGTACATCGGGGCATTCGCGGCGCAACACCATCACTTCATCAGACTCCTGACCGGATGGTGCCATGTAGCCGCGTGTCAGCACGGCCGGTTTAGCCCCCAGTGCCCGCAACTGGCGGGCTATCATAATCACGGTGGGTGTTTTGCCGGTGCCGCCGGTGGTGAGGTTACCGACAGATATTACGGGTACATCGAGACGATAAATCTTCTTCCAGCCATGATCGAAGGCAAAATTCCGTACCGCCGAAGCCGAGCGATATACGACCGACGCAGCGAGCAGCAGGGCCCGCATGGCGGCCGGCATACAGCCCACCGCTTCACCGGTAATCACCTCATAGTAATATTTTTCCATGACTTAGGCCTCCGGCCCGGTGATTGGCGGCGAACCATCATCCCTGAACAACCAGATTAAGCATGCGTCCCTTCACATATACATGCTTTTTCATCGGTCGTCCCGCCAGACGCGCCTGAATCTGGGCATCGGCCAGGGCCCGCTTGAGCACCTCGGCATCCGCCAGATTCAGATCAATCATAACACGCCCTGCCAGTTTGCCGTTGATCTGAACCGGCAAATCCACCGCGTCGTCGGCACAGAGCGCCTCATCGCAGTTAGGCCACGGCAGACGACTGATACTTTCGTTTGAACCGGTCAGCAGTTGATGCAGTTCCTCCGCCATATGCGGAGCAAACGGTTCAAGCAGCCGGACAAACGTCAGCATCTGATCGCGATCCAACGTCGCGGGTTTGCCAAGCAGGTTATTAAATTCCATCATCGCACTGATGGCGGTATTAAACGACAGCCGATCAATATCCAGCGTCACCTTCCGGATGGTGCGGTGCAGCGGGCGCAAAAGCGACTCGCGCTCTTCCCGAGCCAGACGTGATTCCGCTTCACCAAGTTCCGCCTCCCCGCGATAAAGGTGCCCATCACGCTCCAAGACTATGCGGGAGGGAAAATCGGGTGTGCCTGCAATATGCCGCCACACGCGACCTAAAAACCGATACACGCCTTCCACGCCGGCCATGCTCCAGGGCTTCACCTGCTCCAGCGGCCCCATGAACATTTCAAAAAGGCGCAGCGCATCGGCACCATAGTCGCGTATCACATCGTCGGGGTTGACCACATTCCCCCGCGATTTACTCATTTTGAACGACCGGGCATCCACCCTAATCTCCGGTGACGCCTTGAGCACGGCGACATCGCCCCGGCGTTCCACTGCGTCTGGATCGACTGGCGACGCATAAAGCTCCTTCCCGTCGGATAAGCGCCGGGAGACAAAACGCATTTTCCCATCCGGACCGGGCGCACTTTGCCAATCGGGATGCACATCGATGATACTGACAGGATTTCCCACATCATCGCTGAACAGCGTATATTCAGCTTCGCCCAAAATTAATCCCTGATTGACCAATTTGCGAAATGGCTCGGGCGACGACACATAACCGCGATCAAAAAGCACCTGGTGCCAGAAGCGGGAATAGAGCAGGTGCAGTACCGCATGTTCGGCACCGCCTACATACAAATCCACCCCCGCGGGATGAGATAGCCAATATTTTTCTATGGACGGGTCGCAGAAGCATTCTGCGTTTTGCGGATCGAGATACCGCAGGTAATACCAGCATGAGCCGGCCCATTGCGGCATGGTATTCAATTCGCGGCGGGCCGGTACGGCACCCGGTGCACCGGCGGCAACTACCTCTGCCTTCGGATTTTCGCCCAAGCCAATTAATCTTACGTGCACATCGCGCCAGTGCTGGGCTTTAGAGAGTGGTGGCTCTATGGTTTGGGTTGGCTTGAAATCGCTCATTTCCGGGAGCCGAAGAGGCAATTCGCTCTCTGCGAGCGCAACTGTCGTGCCGTCGGCCAGATGCACGATGGGGAATGGCTCGCCCCAATAACGCTGTCGCGAAAAGAGCCAATCGCGCAGTCTATATGTGATCTGCCGCTGGCCAAATTGTTTTTCCTCCAATAATTGGCACATCTTCTCTTTGGCCTCACCGGTCGGCAAACCATCGATCCATGGAGAATGGCAGGCGATACCCGGATCGGTCATTGGCAATGGCATATTCGTCTGGTCGGGACGGCGGACAACGGCGCGAATAGGCAGTTGAAATTTGGAGGCGAATTCAAAATCGCGATCGTCGTGGCCCGGCACAGCCATGATGGCACCGGTACCATATCCCGCCAGTACATAATCGGAAATGAACACCGGGATGCGCTCGCTATTGACCGGGTTAACTGCAAACAAGCCGGTAAACACTCCCGTTTTGCGCGTGTCTTCCTGACGCTGCCGTTCAGACCGGGCGGCCGTTGCGCGCTGATAAGCGTCAACGGCGGCGCGCGGAGAAGCGGCCGGCGGTTCACCACGCCACGCAAGCGGAGTTTCCGGTGGCCACGCAACGGGAACTGACGATTTGTCGGCGGTTAAATTCACCAATGGATGCTCCGGTGCCAGCACCATGTACGTGGCCCCAAAAAGCGTATCGGGCCGAGTGGTAAACACCTCCAGCACCGCATCACCAACCGCAAACTTAACTTTGGCACCCTGCGATTCGCCTATCCAGTTGCGCTGCATCAATTTAAGCGATTCCGACCACTCCAGCGTGCTAAGCCCATCGAGAAGCCGCTGGGCATAAGCTGTAATCCGCAGCATCCATTGCCGCATCGGGCGCCGCTCCACCGGAAAGCCGCCAACTTCACTACGGCCATCAATAACTTCTTCATTGGCCAATACGGTTCCCAGCGCCGGACACCAGTTCACCGGCGCTTCCAACTGGTAAGCGAGACGATAGCTCTCCAGCAATTGGCGCTTTGCAACTTCCGACATCGCCTGCCACGAGGTTCCGTCGGCGGGCTTGCGCTGACCGGTATTAAATTCTTCAATTAAATCCGCCATGGGACGGCCGCAATTTTTTTGGTCATCAAACCATGTGTCGTAAAGAATAGTAAATATCCATTGAGTCCAGCGATAATATTGCGGATCGGTCGTATCTACCTGCCGTTGCCAATCGTATGAAAAGCCAATTGATTGCAATTGAGATTTGAACCGCTGAATATTTTTGCGTGTCACCACACTTGGATGAGTATCGGTTTTAATGGCGTATTGTTCAGCGGGCAGGCCAAACGCATCCCACCCCATTGGATGCATAACATTAAAACCGCAGGCCCGTTTATACCGCGCCACAATATCCGTAGCCGTGTACCCCTCGGGATGCCCCACGTGCAGCCCCTCGCCCGAAGGGTAGGGAAACATATCCAGCACGTAATACTTAGGACGGTCACTGATCGATTCTGCTGCGAAAATATGGTTGTCAAGCCAGAATTTTTGCCATTTCGGCTCGATAGATGCTGGATTGTAGGCCGCCATGTGGCAAAAGCTCCGAAAAACCTAAAACTGAAAGATAAGCGCGGCAGGGTGCGACGGCAAGTTACAAGACATTTTGAAACGATCCAGGTAACGCTGATGCGTCACGCCATTTCAACACGACAAAGGCGATCGCCTCATCGCCATCCACGTATCACACCCTGCGCTATCCCCGCCCCATCGCCCGGCTCGCCATCATAGTTGCGGCCGCCCGTCAATACAGTTTTCCAGGAATCGGCAGCGGCCCCACCAGGCCCTTGGCGTAACGCACGTAATTATCCGCGATGTCACAGCCATTTTTCACCCACGACGGGTCCAGATGTTTAGTCTGTCGGGCCACATTCGTCAGCGCTGTGGGGAAATAATCAACCTGATAAGGGGAATCTGATATCCGCTTGATCGCCACTGATCCACTTGCAAGGCCGTCCGGTGCCACCATGGAATATTCCACCGCCTTGCGACCGCATTGTCGCGCCTCTTGCGCATCGGATTGGCTGACGATGGTAGGAAAGCTGCGCTGCAAATATCCAAAGGTATCGGCCCGCACCCGCAATTTACCACTGGAACGTTGCTGGATGATAGGTCCAAGTTTGCGCTTCACCAATTCTGACAGGTAATCGCCCAACGACCCACTGCCGGATAACTGCTTGTTGCCGTGGGCGTCCACTTCCCCACCCTGCATGGCCTTTTCAGTCACCAGTGAGTTTTTATCCCCAACCTTGTAACGGATACCCTCGCTTACGGCGATAACGCAACGGCCCAGCTTGCTGTAGACGCGATCCACATCGCCGATGAATTGATCTTCGTTAAAGTCAACTTCCGGTACGTAGATCAGATGCGGACCGTCCTGTTCATCATGCCGCGCCAACACGGATGATGCCGTGAGCCAGCCTGCATCCCGCCCCATGATGACATCAATTTTCACGCCCTTGAGCGAACGATTATCCAGATCGTCTCCCATCAAGCCAAGGGCCACAAAGCGGGCAGCGGAGCCGTAACCAGGGCAGTGGTCGGTTGTGCGGAGGTCATTATCGATGGTTTTCGGTACATGATAAACCCGCAGGGGATAACCGGAGGTAATCGCCATTTCGCTGACGATGCGAGCCGTGTCGGCTGAATCATTTCCGCCGATGTAATAAAAATATCCTACCGAGTGCTTACGAAAACTTTCAAAGAGTTTCTTGCAATATTCCTCATCTGGCTTGTCACGCGTGGAGCCCAGGGCACTCGATGGCGTTTGGGCAACCTGTTCAAGCAGACCCGATTCCAAGCCATTGAGATCGATGAAATCGCCGTTAATGATGCCCCGCACGCCATGCCTGGCACCCAGAATTTTGCCGATCGATTTTTGCTGGTAAAGCCCTTCAATAACCCCTACCAACGATTGATTGATGACTGCTGTCGGTCCACCCGACTGCCCCACCACCGCATTTGTATTTGACGCCATTGTAGTTATCTCCAAACACTCATTCCAAACGTGCGAAAGTATAGGGAAACCGCACGCCGCCGACAATGCCGAAGGAAATATTTCACCCGGGTCGCGCCCGGGACTCTCACAACTGGTCTGCCGATGGCGGTTCCTCACCGGCCAAAATACTTGCATTGCGCTTCCACATGGGTAGTAGATCGGA
>JAKAYZ010000132.1 GCA_021816165.1 Planctomycetota bacterium
ACAGGCCGTTGACCACCTGCCGCATATCCACCTTGCGCGGGCGGCCGCCGTGCTTCTGAGGTGGAATCTGCGACGCGATCAATAGCCACTGCTCATCCGTGAGGTCAGTAGGGTACGAATTCCTTTTCATCTTATCGTTATCGGCGTTCTTCCAAATCTTCTATAAACTTTTCAAACAGGCTCTCAGAGTCCGTGCCACCGGTAGCGGCAAGGAAAAGATCGGCAACTTATGCGGCCGCGTGCAGGTTCACCACAACAGGCTGGCAACTTGTCCGAAACGGTTTGGAAATGCGGTCTTTTCGTCTTGTGGAGCGGCGAATAATCGACACATAGTCGTATTTCCGGCTTGCTGCCATTGGCGTGGCCAATGGGCGGGGCGGACATGCACGGGGTGAAACTGCCGACGTTCGGGCATTCAAGCTCGCCGACGAGAGCGAGCTTTTTACCGGACGTTCGCGGCACTATTTCGGTCGCCGTGGGCGGAATGGTTGCGGAGTGGCTGATGTCGTGATCGGCGGCGCTTTCCAACAGACAGTTTCCTTTGGTATGGGTGGGGGAATGGCCATCAGATTCATTGTCTTATTCATCGCATGAGGGAACCTCCAAATAGATCAGCGGCGAATGCCGGGGGTCTTAACCGGCGTAAGCTGGATGAAGTTGCCACGGATTCAAAAGCGGCGGTGGGGCACAAATTAAGCGGGCTGCACTAAAGTTTCAACTGGACGGCGGCCGCGGGCATCAGGATGCTTTACAGCGTGGATTGGGCTACAATAGGCAAGCATTGAGGTCCGGCAATTGGATGCCGGCCGCGAAGCCGTGACATTGGAAGTCGAGGGTCGCAATGGCCAGCAAGGCATCACCAAGGCATTTGCGTGTACTGCGGTTAAGTTTAGTGCCGCTGGGCTGGGTCGCGTGGATATTTACAGCCTTGGCGCTGCTTTCCTTTCACGTTTCCGATCCAACCTATCTTGCGAGTTCGCCAAGCTATTTTTCGGGTCATGCGCATGCCATGAACTGGTGCGGACCGGTGGGTGCGACGCTGGCCTTTTTATTGATGAATTACATCGGGCCGGGTGCATGGGTGGCGGTGATCATGCTGTGCTGCACGTTGTTTGTGTGGACGGCAGGGGGGAATGTGACGCAGATGGCGTTTCGTCTGCTGGGGGGCGCTGTATTGGTGGCGGTGGGGAGTGGATTGACGGCGATGGCGGGCATTGGCGCGCAATTGCCGGAAGGCGCCGGCGGCCTGCTGGGAATGGGGATTGCGCATTTCCTGACAGTTAAATTTTCGCATGTTGGATCCATGCTTATATTGCTTTTGGGCCTGACGATAGGCCTTTTGCTGGCGGCGGATGAGATTCTGCTGGCTGTACCGGCGGTGATGATGGCGGGATGGGGCCGGTTGCCGCGGAAAAAAATCGCCAAAAAATCCAATCAGGCGGCGGGCGCGGCGTGGGAAATCACCACAGCCATGGTCGCCAAATTGTTCAACTGGCTGTTCACGCGTCCGGCGAAGGGAAAGAAAAAAGGGGACAAACTGGACCCCATGCGGTCGCTGGTGAAGATGGCCCCGCGTCCGGCGGTATCAATCAAGGCTCCGGTGGACAGCGGCACGGGCACGGCCGTGGAAGAAGCCATTTTGCCGCCCATACCCGCCCCGTCTCCGCCGGTTTTGCCGCCGGAGGAAGCGGCGAAGGAGTCGGAAGCGAAGGGCGAACAGGGTGAAGCGGCGGAACCTGCGGAATTGCCGCGCGCCGAACCGGTGGTGCGCCGGCCGCGGGCCTCGGCGGAGCCGCTGCTGCCATTCAAGGCGCCGCCGCCGCAAAAGCAGGATTTGGGCAATTATCGATTGCCGGACATTGACCTGTTAACGGAGCCGGAGCCTTCGAATACGGAAGGTCAGGAGCAGCGCGTGCGTGAAAAGGCCCGCGTGCTGGAAGAGTCGCTGCATCATTTTGGGGTGCAGGCCAAGGTGGTGGCGATTGACACCGGCCCGGTGGTGACTTTGTATGAATTGGAACTGGATCCGGGGGTGAAGAGTTCCGCAGTGGTGCGGCTGTCCAAGGATATATCCCGTGCGCTAATGAGCCCACCGGTGCGGTGCATTGACAACATTACGGGCAAGGCCACGATGGGCATTGAAGTGCCCAACATGGATCGCGATCAGGTGCGATTGAAAGAGCTGATGCAGCTTGGGCACCAGCCGCTTTCGCAGATGGCGCTGCCGATGTGCCTGGGCAAGGATGTGTCGGGCAATCCGCTGATTGAAGACCTGACGAAAATGCCGCACCTGCTGATTGCCGGTACCACCGGGTCTGGCAAATCCGTATGCATTAATTCCATCATCATGACGCTGCTTCTTACGCAGCGGCCGGACCATGTCAAACTGATCATGATAGACCCGAAGATGGTGGAAATGCAGGATTACCGGGATATTCCACACTTGATGACGCCGATTATCGACGACATGGGCAAGGCGGAAAGCGTGCTGGAATGGGCCACGCAGAAAATGGACGAGCGGTATGAAACGCTGTCCACGGGGGGCGTGCGGCATATCCGGGATTACAACAAGCTGTCGCGGGAGGAGATCATCCGGAAGTTTGAGCCGACGAGTCCGGAGGAAGAGGCCCGGCTTCCATTTCATCTTCCATACATCGTGATCATCATCGACGAACTCGCGGATTTGATGATGACGAGCAAGGAAGTGGAAGGGCATATTGTGCGCATCGCCCAGAAGGCGCGAGCGGTGGGCATTCACCTGATTCTGGCCACGCAGCGTCCGGAAGCGCAGGTGGTGACGGGATTAATCAAATCCAATATGCCGGGGCGCATTTGTTTCCAGGTGCGGGCGCGGATTGATTCCCGGATCATGCTGGATCAATCCGGCGGGGAGTTGCTGCTGGGGCAGGGTGACATGCTGATGCTCAAACCGACGGGCGGCAATCTGCTGCGCGGCCAGGGCACGTATGTGGATGATTCGGAAATTAAACACGTATGCGCATTTTTGCGGGACATCGCCCAACCCGAGTTCCATCCGGAACTTATGCAGCTGGGCGCGCCGACCGGGCTGACGGAAGCGGAAAAAGATCCGATGTTTGATGACGCAGTGAAGATCATCGTGGAATCACGCCGCGGTTCGGTAAGCCTGCTGCAGCATCGGCTGGCGATAGGGTATTCCCGCGCCAGCCGGCTTGTGGATCAGATGCGGGCGGCGGGTATTGTGGGAGCATACAAGGGCAGCCAGGCCAGCGATGTGCTGATAAGCATGGAAGACTGGGAATCTATGAAGGCGGCGAACCTCGCCGCGGATCGTGAAGATGCGGCGAAAGCCGAGCTGCAGGCGCGGGCGACCGTGCCGGAGGACAGGCCGGCGGACGAAGATACCGGCGGCTGAGCCTGCGGGAAACCGATTAAGCGGCTATTGCCGCGGTGTTATTGTCGAAGCGATTGCGGAACACCGGCGGATGATCCGGGTGAAACCAGTTTTCCGGGCGGGAGCTTTTTGGGTTTAACCACGCTCTTTGGCCAGCGGCCCTGCTGAATAAACGGCTGCAGACCGCCGAATGGCGGCGGAGGCGGGCCGACCCATGCCCTTCCCAGATAGATATCGCCATCCGCCAGAAGGCCGTCGAAATTCATTTTTTGGCCGGGTTTTGCCGGGATGGCGGCAATGCGTTTGCCCTGCCGGTAAAATACCGTTGTCCGGTCCCACCACAGGGTGATGGTGCGGCCGCTCCAGCGGGCGCGGGCGTCGCGCATGTATGGGTCAACGGTGACAATGGTTGCCGAACCTTTGCATGTCCGGACGCTGCTCCGCGCCGCGGTTGGCGCCGAAGAGCATCCGGCCAAAAGCAAAAGGGCGCTGATCGCGGCGGGCAGTCCGTACGCGGCAGCACGGCCGGGGCGGGGCCGGTGGAAGCGGGCGATTATCGGCGTCATGCGATATACGATCGCGGACAAAATTCTCATACCGGCATTGTCGCGGCTTTTGCCGGAAATATCCAATAAAAAAATGGGCGCGGCACTATTGACGGAGTTGTTCAGGACTGGAGGTATTGCGTGCCGGCAGCATGGGGATCAAACACCTTTTACCCTGGCGGGCTCTCCGTATCCGCGGGAAAAGGAATTTTTTCCGCCGGGGCGCCGGAACGGCGAATTTCCCGGCATGATTCTCCGTCACAACCGAAAAATTATGATGGCGCGGCCGGGCGCGGAATCGGGGCGGAGTTGGAAAAACAGGATGCCGCGATTGTGTATGACGGGCAACAGATTATTCTAAAACTGGAATAATTCGCGGCGCGTTGGGTAGAATCGCACTTCCGCCGCGAGCTTGTTACCCATCCGGTCCAAATATGCTACACTGCGGTCATGCGATCCACATTTGTTAAAATTTGCGGTATCACCAGATCTGTCGACGCGCAGCAGGCCATGAATTTCGGGGCGGGTGCCGTGGGCCTGAATTTTGTCGGCGGCCCCCGAAAATTGACGGCTGCCGCTGCGGCGGAAATTCTGGCGGCGCTTCCGCAGACCGCGGGTGTGGCGGCGCTGATCCATATTCCGGACTCCGGCGGTGTCACGGGCTTGCAGACGGTGCTGGCCTCACCGCAGATCACACATCTGCAGTTATATGGTGATGCGGCCGCGGTGCGCGGGTTCGGCCCCGCCGTCGCCGCCATTTCCCGGCGGGTGCCCTGCAAATTGTGGCCGGTGTTGCGCATCGGTTCATTGGCGGACATTCTGCGAATTGCCGATCATGTGGAGGCACTGGGTTATCATCCGGACGGTATTGTGCTTGATACGTTCGCCGCGGACAAAATTGGCGGAACTGGACAGATATTTGACTGGACCTGGCTGGCGGAAGCGGCAGCCGAAGGACGGATGGACAGCCTGCCGCCGATGATTCTGGCGGGAGGACTAAACGCGGAAAATGTCGGTGATGCGGTTCTCCGCGTGCAGCCGTGGGGAGTGGATGTCTCCAGCGGGGTGGAGACCGCCGGTGAGCCGGGAATAAAAGACGCCTTGCTGATGGAGCGCTTTATCCAAGCGGTGCGCATGGCGGATGAAGAAGCCGTGGTGTGACTTTTGCGTTCGCGGCGGGGCGATTAATCAGTCTGTGTCTACGGGTCAGGCGAATCCGAAAGTTCATCGTTGTTGCGCTTTTCCGTGGGCGGTCGGAGCCTTTTGCCGGCAAGTTTCCATGCGTCCACGTAGGGCGTTTTTTCATGCTTCAGTTCTTTTCCGATGATCAATCGGCGTGCGGCGCGTAAAAGGCTGAGAATTGCCGCCGCTACAATCAACGTCAGGGCCGCGCCTATTGTCAGTCCCAGAAGGGTCACCATCCGTTGGGGGTGGTGCTTTGCAACACCGGCGGCAGTTGTCGTTGCGGCGCGTTGGGTCGGGACGGCGCCGGAGGCGGGCGCCCCGGCGACAACCGTGGAAATCAGGACAGCCAATGCGGCAACTCGCAAGAAAAATCCCATTGCATACTCCCGCGGGATTATAAATTCGTCCGCCGGATCATATCCGCCATCCCGTATTTTCCCGGGGATTGTGCGGGTGCGCCGCATCGACGGCGGCCAGAGATTGGCGTTGGGCTTCGGTAAGGTCGGGCGGAAGCTGGATCAATACCCGGCAGAGTTGATCCCCCTTGGCGCCATCCGGTAAAGCTATTCCGCGGCCCTTGATGCGCAGTTTTTTCCCGCTGGAGATACCGGGTGGGATGCGCACATCCAGCGGGTCTCCAAGCGTGGGCACCCGCACGGTGCCGCCGGAGGCGGCCTCGGTGAGGGGTACGTGCAGGTCGGGAATTATATCTGTGCCCTGTCGTGTAAAATAATCGTGCGGGGTAATGTGCGTGATAATGATCAGGTCGCCGCGGGTTCCGGCGGCTGCAGGCTGCCCCTTGCCGCGCACGCGGATTTTGGAATTCTCCTCCACACCGGGCGGGATTTTTATGCTCAGGGTCTCGGAACCAGCCCGCCCCATGGTATCCAGCCGCAGGTCCAGCCTGGTTCCGTGTGCGGCCTGTTCAAAGGTCAGTGTGACGTGATGAATGATATCCGCAGCGGGCGGCTGATCGGGTACGGTCGAGGTTTGGGTGCGGCCGCGCCCGCGGCCCCGGCCGGCGCCACGGGCGAATGAGGCGAAGATATCATCAAGGTCGATTTCACCGAAGTCCATGGTGGCGCCGCCGCCGGTGGGTCGTTGATAGCGAAACCCGCCGCCGCCACCCGCAGCCGCGGCTGCGGCTGCGGCTTCACTCGCGGCGGCTCTGCTGACGCCAGCATGGCCGAACTGGTCATAGGCCTGTCGTTTTTTTGTATCGCTCAGGATGTCATAAGCTTCCTGAACTTCCTTGAAGCGGGATTCGGCGGCTTTGTCATTCCGGTTGACATCCGGATGGAATTTGCGTGCGAGCTTACGATAGGCGGACTTGATGTCTTCCGGCTTTGCGGTTCGGCCGATACCCAAAATGTCATAATAATCCCGCGGTGTTCCAGCCATGGCGAACAACCTCATCTATCAAGTTCAAATTGCACGGCGGCCGTCCACAGCGGACCGTGCCGCCGGACGGTCTTCAGCCGCGC
>JAKAYZ010000133.1 GCA_021816165.1 Planctomycetota bacterium
TCCGATTCTAGCCTTTCAAGCTCAATGTAGTCGTACAGATTCCGGGCCGCCCGATCCACTTTGTAGAACAGCAAGCCGTCTATCTCCGCGGCGTGTTCCTTGGCGTAAGCGATCAGTTCCCTGAACGTTTTCCTCTCATCTCGCCGAGTGGCCGTTTCGGCGATCCGGTACAGCTTGGTAATGCTGCCATCATGCCGCTGGGCATAGGCCCGCAGTGCATCTTCCTGTACGTCCAGGGAAAAACCTTCACGTTCCTGTTCCCGACTGCTGACCCGTGCCAATGCGACGAAGTGTTTCATGGCTGGAGACTCCGGATAAAGAAGCAAAGAGATTACCAACACCCATCAGAATGCCAACAGCATCCTTGGCCGTCAAGGGTTCAGTGTAATAGGGTTGCCAGACACGAACCGTATCGGCGATCAATTCCGGCGTAATCCACGGCGGAAGGCCCCGAAAGGCCGGATCAAGCGACTGCTTATCCATGGCTCGCTCCCACTGGGGCCTTACCATAATGATCCGCTGTAGCCAATAGCTCCGTACGACGGGATTCCACATTTTCCTGTGTTTTGAAGTACTCGCCGAAATCCAGAACGCTCTTACGAACCGAATCCAGTAAATCTCCGGCTTCATAACATTCTTGCAGGACACCAACTGGAACCGAATCGCTCTTGGAATCAAATACCGGTTCTTCCAACCGAATACGCGAATCCAAAAGCCCTTGCTGCTGCATGGCAGCCAACCGTTCCACGCTGGCCGATACACTACCAACGAAAGAGGTATCAACCGTTTCATTGTCGGCATCAATATCCTGTCGCATAGCCGTGGTTTTTTGGCCGCACTCCGCCAGGCGATCCACCAGAAGTCGCCGACGCCTACGGGGCTTTCGTTCCCCACCGGATTCACTTTTCAGCTTAGACTGGCCATCAAATACCAACGGCCCCAATTTTCGACAGGCCGCCACCAAACGTATGGCCTTTTCAGATTCTAAGACCCATCGAGGATAGCCAGACCTTGGCGATTTGATGAGGTACTTGGTGATATAGTTAAGTGCGTGCCGCGGCTGGAGGAAGCGACGCTTAATTTGTAAATCCACTCCCCCGATGCCCCACTTATCCCGCCAGAAACTCCAAGCCCGTTTCAGATCAAGCTTACCCCCCGGACAATCCGCGAGATCAACAAGGATATGCCAATGTGGCCACCCCTCCCCGGTTTTCTGCTGGAACTCTAATACCCATACCCAGAACTCGACGCCAAGTCGCTTCATCAAAAGGCCAATACGTCCCTTGCTGTTAATGAAAGCATGAGCCTCCTGGCATGAACCGAAATTTCCCCGATCCACCGTCAGCGTGAAGAGTGTTGGCTTACGGAAATTATCCGCCACCGCCAGCAATCGTGTACGCAGGACGAACCCCATCCGTGGCCCGCACACACTGCACATCCGGGACTTACACCGGCAGTGCATAAACACCATCCGGTAGTCAATCCGTTTTGTCGGATTATTACTTGTATATTCAAGTCTAAGACGGCCCGCTGCGGCGGCTCCGACAGCCCCGGCGTCCGTGGCCGCGTCGCCTGCCGCGACCGCGTCCGCGGCCCGCCGAGGCCCCACCGGAGACCGCAACACAAACGTACCATTCTGATGTTCCATAAATCACATCCTTTCCAGGTGGATGTGAATTTATGAAAAATTGAACCGCGACCTGCGGACATTTTTTATGACAATTTTTGTCCGGTGCCCAGACTCGCCATCCGACCGATCATCGGACGCCAGATTCTCTTATATCGCTGAATCCCTTTGGCCATGGCTTCCGGCGAATCCGGAAGGTCAGAATCGATCAGGACTCCATCACGGCCATGTTCCGCTTTCGCAATGGCGTCAAACAAATCCCGGACATCCCTTACGCTCAGCGGCAACTTGGCATTTTCAAACGAGGCGACCATCAGCGCCGCCATCAGCATCTTGCATTGCCCAGCTCTGGCCGAGGATGGCTTTTTGTTTATCGCATCCGTAAGCAACCGTAATCGGACACCCTTACCCACCAGCACACTGGCGGCTATTTCTCTCGCAATCCTTGGCTCGACGATGACGGATGGATCAATCGCCACAATGCGCTCAAACGCGGGCAAATCACGACCACGTCGAGCTCGGGCGAAATCGCGCGTCGGCAAATCCCCATGCTCGATCAAATACGGCAGCACCACCCGAACCAAGAACCACAACTCAAGCGGAATCTCTCCAACGAATCCGGCCAACTCCCCCGCCCCTCGCACGTCGTTGTACGCCACTGCCGCCAAGGCATCTTCAAATACCTTGGCTTGTTCCTGTGCAGCCTCAGCGACAGCCACCCGCTCTTCGGCTGGGATGCTCCCGACAACGGCACGCAAATCTTCTGGCGAGCAGCGACGAACTGCCCGGCCAATATCAACCATCAATAACGTATCCGGGCCCCCTGGCAGCAGACTACGCACCGCACCGGCGAGCCTGCGGTGATCCCGATAACACCCCATCCAGTCGCTGGGATCCGGTGCGACTCCCGGCCACCGCTTACCAAATTCAGCGAGCATTTGCGGAAGATCACACCCCACGCGCGCAAGCGCCGCGGCATACGTGGCCAACAACTTGTTTGGCTGCCTTTCAATCCACTGCTGAATCGGTACCCTATCCATACGCCGGGATCATACCCGCCGGGGGATTAACTCTCATCCCCCGAACCCCCTCCTCTCTCTCCTCCCTTTGCAGCTATACAATAGCCGCTATAGAATAAATCACCAATGCTTAAGGATACAGTATGAATTCGGCAATTATTGTCGGGATTTTTACCCTCGCCGGGACAGCCGTTGGTGCTTTTTCCCAATACTTACTGAGCACATACGCTGCTCGCCGCAGCCTCCGCCATCAAGCTATATTGCAAGCCAGCTTGATCATCGACCATGTGCTGGCCAACCAAGACATGGGCGGCCGACGCGCCCCCAATCCACATGAATGGGACATCACCACCGCGTACGACGCCAAAAACATGATATCTCTTTACTGCAGGAATCCAAACAAAATGACTATCCTGTTTCTCAACGCGATGGGCGTCGACAAATCAGGGCCTTGGCGGCCCGCACAAGAGAAAACGGCCTTCGAAAAGGGAGCTAAAGAGGAAATTGCCTTCTTCTGGAGGTTTTGGAAAAAAGACTATCGCTTCGATGAGAACAGGATACTCATTCGCAACCTACCCGGAGGCATATTCCCACCGCTCGCCGTGGCCACAACATCACCACCCACAAGCGGAACTGCCACCACGCCCCCATAACAGGCTGTCCAAAACTGTTCTATTGGTGTCCTGTCGCCCCGATTTTTGCCCCCGCAGCCAAAAAAATAGAGCAGGATAGTTCAGGGAGGTGCCAGTAGAGCACATTCGGCTGGGCCAAAGAGCGGCTACCGCGGCAGCACTAAAGCCCTCCATCGTAAACGTCCAGCGAAGTACAGCCAGGCCCCGCCGGTTTTTCGGCGTGATTTGAGGCTGTGGCCGACCGGGGTGATTTTTGGGGGTGATCACGCCGTCGCTGGAATCACGTGGTACCCGCACCAGAAAAGGACCGAATTTTTCACGGCCGACTCTTGCACGGCCCGGCGGGCGAGCCTAGAATTTCTAGCGATCTGGACCATTGGAGCCTTGGCCCGCCGAAAGGCCGTGAAGGGTCATAGTAGCATTCGGAGACCATGTCTAATTACTGGAGAAATACAACATGAATATCCACAACAAAAATATCTTCCGCTTGACACTCAACCGCTTCGCGGCTGCAGGCCTGGGAGCAATAGTCCTGGGAGCCGCCACCCTATTTACCACGGGCCTGGCCAATGCAAAAGTGGGAGCGATCGCCGCCACCAGCCCATGGGCTATCTCTTATAGTTCAACATCCATGGGAGCATTCCGTCAATACAATGCCCTTTTAAGCCGGGCCGGCGTGAAATGGGTGCGTATCTTTCCCGAATGGGCCGGCGTTGAGCCAAAGCGCGGAGAGTACCACTGGTCCTTTGCGGATGCGCTGGTCAAAAATGCAAAAAAAGACCACTTACAGATTACAGGTTTTTTCGGGTACCTGGCGCCATGGGCGTCCGCGAATGGTGACACGCGAACCTTTCCCCTCCGGCATTGGAGCTATTGGCGAGAGCATGTACGATCTGAGGTGGCGAGGTACAAGAATTACATTCACTACTGGGAAATATATAACGAGTTCAACGGCAGTTTTGCCAACGCCAGGCATAAGGCTAAAACTTACGCCAAATTGATGGTGGAAGCGTACAACACCGCACGCAGCGTGGACCCGCACGCCAAGATCATCATGAGCTGCGCCAATTTTGACGTTGGCTTTTTTGACCGCGTTATAAAGGATGGCGGTGCCGGCCACTTTAATGTCATTGCCGTGCATCCGTATGAATTGCTGGCCGGCGTTATGCAGCGCGGGCAGGAGGCTAACTTTTTAAGCATGACGGCAAGCCTGCGTCATATGCTCGCCAAGAACCACCAGCCCACCAATATTCCCCTATGGATCAACGAGGTCGGGTACGGTGAACCGATGACCGCAAAAGGCAATGCGATTGAGGCGCAGGCCGTAGTCAAGCTCTATGTCCTGTCCCTGGCCGAGGGTTTCCAGCGGATATTCTGGTATCAACCGGGTGGAAATTCCGGCCTGGTGATCGGCCACTTTCAACCGCGGCCCTCTTATTTTGCCTATAAAAACCTCACCTCCCTGCTGGGGCAGGATCCGCGTTACGTGGGCTGGTTAAATCCAAACAAAAAAGGGTACGGTTTTGTCTTCCAGGGTGCCGCTGGACCTGTGCTGGCGGCATGGTTGCCGGCCGGAGAGACTGGCCAAATCCGTTTTCATGCACCCGTACAGGTGGTCAGTGTGACCGGTACAACTACGACGCTGCCAGCCAACACCCCTCTGGATCTGACCAACGTACCGGTACTGGTCAGCGATGTCCCGGCGGCGACTGTAGCTTTGGCTCAGAGTCATCATCATAAACCGTTTCCATGGGGTGGCGACTACACCAAAGCCAAGACGGTCTATTGCCAACTGGGCGCGGTTAATATCAATCATGGCTTAAGCCAGGTAAAGCCGGGAACCACCGCCGTGGTCAACGGCCTCACCGCCACATGGCGCCGGCCGCGGTTCAATGATGCAGCCCTGCATGGCGAGGGCCGGTACATTTATTTCAGCCTGGCACCGACATTTGCAGCCTCTGGCGCGAAAGACGTGAAGATCACCATTACCGCCCGACGGATGCATAATCGGCCTGCCGGTATGGGGTTGATGTATGAATCAGTGAAAGGCTATCGCGGAGCGCCGGGGTACTGGAGTATTCCAGCGGGCAAGAAGTGGCATTCGCACAGTTGGACCATTCATGATGGCGATTTTTCCCAGGCATGGGGGTTCGCGTTCCGTGCGGATGCCTCGGGATCCCCCAATGAATTTTATGTAAAAGAAGCCCGCGTTACCAAACTGCAGGCGCATCAATAGCTGCATCCACCGAGGGCCGCAGCCGGGGATCGCGCAAAGATAGCTTTGTATTTTACGGCGCAGCTGTCACGGTGCGCGCATGAAAAGTTCAGGGGAAATGAAGGGCGGCTACGCCGTGGGGACGGCGGTGGCGGTGGTTATTTACTTGTCAAAGGGCTTGCGGATTTCTTGTATCCGCGTGGTCGCGTGGGGCGACGCTCTGCTGAGCTGATAGGCCGCACGTGATGGGCGATAATGGAGCGGCGCGGCTGGGCCGCGAGACTGGTCCACAGATTACAGCGATTACACCGATTAACGGATGGGCGGCTGCGCCGAGATGGGAATAAAACCGGCGCGCTGCGAGCGTTAAGAGTTGTAGGGAGGCGGCGGGGAACTATCCATCCCGATGGCTATCGGGATAAACGCCTTACGCGGATTATGCGGATTACGTATATGCGGCGGCGGCTTGGCTGAGAAGGGTGAGAGGCGGGCAGGTGAACGGTTTATCTCAAGGAAAGGAATGCTATTTAAATGTGGCCGCGAGGGCATAATGGGGGTTGTGACCAGGCAAAGCGGGTTTATAATGGGCGTATTATGGTGGCGTTGAATGAGATGCTTCGGCCGCGGCCGGGGGTGCGGGGCTGGCGCGTGGCGGCCGCATATTCCCAAGGTGGCACGGGCGAGCCCTACGGCTCTGTGTTGTCGCCGCTGCGGCGGTGCTGCCCTTCGACGGCCCATTTTTCCTGGAGACGTGATGAACATCGCACGTGTTTTGCTGGTAGGTGTCATAGGATGTTTATTGGCTGCGGGCAGCGGCTGTCGCCGGGAAGCGTATTCGATGTGGGATTATACGGTTGAAAATTTCGGTGGCGAGGCAGGTTCTGACGTGGTCATCGCCTATCCTGGCCGGGCATGGCCGCTGGGGGATTTGGGTTACTCGGTGGGTATGGGTGTCGTCGGCCAGATGCCCCACGCCGTGACGATCAGTTTCACCTCAAAGGATAAAAGGCGACACCGCATTTACATGATCATCCCTCCGCGGGCGGGCGGGTATGGCTCGGAGACCCC
>JAKAYZ010000134.1 GCA_021816165.1 Planctomycetota bacterium
CATCTGCGGCGTCGCAGCGGCTCAATGGGTCTTATTGGACCCGGTTTTCGCCGCTGGCTCCTTGCATCTGGAGCCTTTGCGGCCAATCAATCCTAATTTGTAGGCTTGACAGAGCACTATTCTACCATATTTTGCCACAAATTTCCCGTATTGTTACGGTTTTAATCGCGGTCTTTTCCGACCGACTGGTGTGGCCCCGCCCCGATCCACCCGCCCTGACCGCGAACCGTCACAAAGCCGCCGGCTACGCCGGTGGTGGAGCGCACGAAGGGATGCCTGCACCTGCAGTCTCGACCATTTCCACGGTGCAGGATGGAAAACTTTAATATTTTTTCATTTTTCGCCTTTCTCACTTGCTTTTTTTTTTTTTAGCGCAGTATCATCCCCGATACCGTAATTTAATCAGTGATTGTGTCACTGAGATAACTGTGTTGGGGTTGTGGTCGCCGTTGTACCTGTTGTGATCTTGGGGACGGAATGGCACTGGGGCGCATAAGAATATTTTGCTTTCTTGCCGTAGGGGTTATCGCCCTTTCTGCGGCATTCGCAGGTCGCCCGGCATACGCCGCCGCGTCCACCTCCTCTGCCCCCAATTCTCCCGAGCACAAACTATCCTGCCCAGCCAGATTCATCACCTGCATGGCATGGGATAAATTCCGCCATTGCATGTGGATTGGCACAGAGGGCCACGGTGTTTATGAATATCGGCCTTGGGCAAGCGGCGGGAAACGCTGGCTGCAATTTTCGAAAACTAACGGGCTTTCGGATAATTCCTGTTATGCCATTGCCATCGATGACAACGCCCGTGTCTGGGCGGGAACGGATCGCCACGGCGTGGACGTTCTTACATCAAGCCGAAAACCCTGGCAGCGCTACGACGTTCTGCCCCTGACTCATAAGGGGCGCTTCGGCCCGCTGGGGTCGCATCCATTTTGCATAGCCGTCGATCCCTACACTGGTGCCGTGTGGCTGGGTACGGAGGCGGGGATCAGTATTTATTCCACCCGCCGACACGCCTGGCGCTACCTTACAGGCGCTAACGGCTTGCCGTCGGATGAGATCAACGCGATCGGTTTTCTGCCGCAGGGCAGGGTCGTTCTGGGCACCCAGTGTAATGGCGTGGATATTGGCACGCCGGAAGCACGCCGCCGACGCGAGAGCCAAATGGTCCTATCCTCGCTGCCGGGATTCCGCGATCCTTACCGTTGGCAGGTAATTACCGGACCGTTCCACACGCCCGATTCGGCAACTGGAAGGGGAATGCCCAGCAGCCTGATTAATGCTATCGCGGTCCCGCTAACGGCTTTGCCAACCGCAAGGCTTTCCGCATATCAGACGGCTCGTGCCGCCCGGCACCAGCATATTTATGTTGGTACTGATTCCGGTCTGGCAATCAGCCATAACGGCGGCCAAAGCTGGAGTTTTGAACAAGGCCGCGATTACGCGGCCCGTGTGCTGGGGCTGTTTCACCCGCCGGCGGGATTCCGTGCGCCGCCGCAGGCACAATTGGCAAGCCTGCTATCTGGCGAACATGTTACCTGCGTAGCACGTGATGCGGCGGGGAACCTGTGGCTGGGCTTCTGGCGGGATGGCTACATGGTTATAAGCCCGCATGGCCACCACATCTACCGCACCGATGGCGATCCGCGCTTCGCCAAGGTGGACACCTATGTACAGTCGATCCTGCCCCTGCCCAATGGCAAAGTGCTCATAGGCCGCTATGGCCACGGTGTGTCGATCATCAATCCGAAACACTTGGCCGCGTGGCTCAATCCCGGCAAACGGGTGAAACTTTTTTCCATCACGCGTCCCAGCCGGATGCTCATGCCGGTTAGAGTTCAGTACCCGCAAGCGGCGGCCATACCGACAGTCAAGCAGATCGTCGCTCTGCGTAACGCCCTGCTACACGTCAAACCAGATAAATCCACCGCCCCGGAAATCATCCCCTTAAACGACGACTGGCGTACGCGGGGAAGCTGGATCGACCATTACGGTCGCATGTGGTCCTTGCAGTATTCCATGACCGGTTTAGACACCGGTGGCGGATACGACGACGTATGCTTTTTGCGATCCGACGCCTGGGCCAACACCCATTGGCGTGCCAAGGAAGCCGCCCGGCACTGGCTGGTGACGGGCTGGCGAAACTCAACGGATCCGCGCACGCTGCAAGACCTGTTCCACGGCGGGAGGACCCAGGCAAGCGATGACGATCATGGGGAAACATACCCGGCCGCTGTCAATGGGCCAAATCTTTACCAGACCATTGACCTGCCGGCTGGGAGCTATATCCTCTCCGCGTATCTGCTCAACGATGACGCTCACGCCGGTGGCTGGAATCGGTGCCGGGATTATGTCGTGCAGGTCAGCAACACTCCGGAACTGGCCCCGGCCATTCCGCGCATCGGGTGGTATGAAAAGAACCACATCCAGCCGGCTGGGGCATTTTCCCGCAGTCGGCCCACCGCGATAAGCCGGTGCGGAAATTTCTGGGGCGGGGTGTACAAACGCTTCTTCGTCCGCGTTGCGCCGGCGGGCATTCGTTACCGGGGCCTGAAAATGGGGTGCATAACAATCTGCATCCGCCGCAACTATTCGCTCAACGCTATTTGCGAGGGGCTATTTATCGACCCCCTGGGGAGATTGCCTTTCCTTTGGTACGGGCGGGTTCCCGAGGGCGTGCCGGAGCAGCCGCCGATCACCCTGCATTACCGGGCTGTTGTTCCCGCGTACACGAAGGGTGAGCCGTATGTTCCCCCCGATTTCGGATTCATCAAGCCGAAACCCAATGAGCACCTGATTCCGCCGCCCTCGATCCCTCGCGCATGCCATGACGCCGGCACCGGCATGCAGGAACTCCTGAACCTGAGGCGGGCAGACGCACCGTGGTTTGCGCGGAACGCACCGCCCTGCATTATTATGCTTGCCCGCTTTCTCGCTGGCTCGCGCATATCGGGCAAATCACCCGCCGCCTATTTTTACACGCAATTCCGGCGGGCTGTTTGGAACCCCAGGTTTTTGGCGTCGTTGCTGTGGGATGTTCCGTCGCAGGCCGCAGCGGGCAGCGTGTATCCGGCCATGCCGGAATTTGGGCGTGAAGACGAGCTTTGGGTGTGGCAAAAACGGACAGTTAATCCCAAGATCACGGATCAGCAAGTCTGGCCGTTACCGCAAGTATTCAAGCTTTACCACGCGTGGTGGAAAAAGCATCTACGTCTATGTCTTAACTGGGAGGCCCCAAAATGGTCGAAGCACTAATTCCTACGTGTCGGAGTTTCCAAACCCTGCTCGTGGCGCTGATTGCGGCCGTGGGCTTGGCCTCCGTGGCAGCGCCCGCCCGCGCGGCCACGCCCGGGCCGGGCACCTCAGTCACGGTAACCAGCAATCCTGTGCAGGGCAGCCCCTACGAGGTTCAGATTAAACAGGATTCAACACTTAACTACAAGCTCACCTACATCCTCGGGCCCAATTCCGAGAATGTTACGCCCTCGGTAAGCTCGATAAAGGTAACATTTAGTGTAAACAACGGCGGAACGATCCAGGAGAGCGGAAGCTCCACCTGGACGGAAACATTCCTTACCCCGCCGTTCAGTTCCCCGATGGGGCTCTCCTGCCAGGCATCCGGGCCGGCGAACGGGAATTATTCCGTCACCTGCGAGGCGACATTGAATCTCAGCGACGGAACTACGGCAAGCGGCGGACCCGCCAGCGATACGTTTCTGGTGGCCGGACTGACGGTGACTGTCACCGGGGATCCCTACGTGATCATACCGGAGGACGGCACGCCTGACAGCGACACAACGAGTTCGTACACCGCGAGCGTGCAGTCCTCTTACGGCGACAACGGGTTTTTTGACTACACTTGGGTCGTGCCTTCCAACATCGGGTACTCAAGCGGCACCGAGGGGTCCAGCAGCGACCAGATATCCGCGTGGGGCATCTCCACCCCCGGCCCGACGACAATTCAGTGTGACGTTGACGACACCTTTACGGGGCAAACACAGTCGGGATCGAAAAAAGTGACCGTGGCTGTGGAATACACCTACGTGGGAATGCTCGACAACGGGCAACCCGAAAATCAATATTCGATGCAGCATTTCACGAACGAAACCGATCCCAATCCGGAGCCGTGGACGGTAACGTACACCAGACAGGATTCATACAGCAACACCTTTACCCTTTCCGGCGGTGGCAGCCTTTCCGCTGACGACATTGGCGAGCTGAAGGCCGTGATCGGCTACACCGTGGGAAGCACGGACACCACGACGGTAACCGACACGGCAGGGCCGTTCATGGTCGCCGAAGGGAATACGGACGAGTTCTTTTATGGGCCGACCTACGACGTGTATATCTACATATACGACAAGAATTACCCATCTGGCACCTCAACCCCGGTTTACCCGGAAAAGGAGATTTATGATTCCTTCGGAATGGCCAATTTCAACCCGTGGAATTGAGAGAGCTATCCCGAACGCCCGGCGCGATAAACCCGCCCTGGCGTGCGGTGCTGAGGGAGCCGGAGCCAGGGCCGGGGTTACGCCGTGGGGCCTACGGCGTAATGGGATGTCTCGGTGCAGGGTTCGCCACGCGTGCCTCCTCGCAGGCTCGCTTCTGCTCTGCAACATTGGGTGGTCGGGGGCGGCAACCGCTAAGCCCTCCCGCGATGCCCATTTCGTGGGGTCGGGCGGGAACGCAAGCGTTCTGGCGAGGTTGGTTGCCGATGCGCGGCGTAGCGTGCTTCTATCGCCTGGACTGAGGGCCTACCTACCCTTTGCTCAGCGTATTAATCGGGCACCGCCTGCCAAAAGCAACGGAGCCAGCTCCGCGTCCCCAGCCCGGGGTTCCCGGCCCCGGGGCACCGCTGTCGCGCATGCGGAGAATCTGTTCCGTCGCGCGCTCGTGTTGGGCCGCGCAGCGAAAGCCACCAACGCAGCCGAAAGACACGCAGCGTCGCGCGCAATTGCCGAGGCCGCGTGGTTCTTCTGCGTTTATGGGGGCAAGGACGGTAATCTCCGGAATCCCGGGCGTTTCGCTCGCCGGGTAGCCTGGGCTTTGCGGGTCGATCCGCGGAATCCCGACGCACTTTTCATGAAGGCGATGTGGATCTGGTGGGGAAGAAAGCCGCTAGGCCGGAGTGTGAATGGCCGCTCCCGCATTCCTCCACAGTTGTGCAGGGCTGCCGTTGCGGACTTGCAGCAGGCGGTAAAGATTAAACCGAAGTTTCCAGAAGCCTGGTTCGCCCTCTGGCTGATGGGAATGATCAATGGAAGTGCCACCGCCGCCCAGCTTGTCAATACGATCCATTACGCGAAATCAGCAAACCGGTTTTTAGATGGCGGCGTCGCTGTAGACCGCAGGCTGATGGTATCTGATGCACGGGCCTTCTTGAAAGCCATGCACCCAGCGGAGTACAGGAAGGATTTTGGCCACCAGCCCGCGCCGGCGCACATGGCCTTGTGGTAGGCCCGGAAGGACCGACGGGTACCGCTCCGATAAGCGGCTACGCGAAAAAGGTGACGTTCGTCGCTGTTTACTGGCATACTGGCGCGTCATGATCTGCGGTTGCATCATCGGGGCGGGGGGGTAAAGTAGTGGGATGAATGCAGCCGGGGATGATTTTGTTTCGCCGCCACCGCCGCCTTTGGCTGCTGGTGGTGCGAATTCGCTGCGGTTTCTCGCGGCGCACCGGCTTTCCGGGAAAAAGCTTATTGATATGGTCTATAAAACTGGTCAGCGGCGGCGGAATAAGCCGCTGATGGCGTGCATTGTGCGCCGGGCGGATTCCGGGCCGGCACGCGTGGCTATTTCGATAGCGAAAAAGTGCGGGTCAGCGGTGGAACGCAATACGATTCGCCGCCGGGTGCGTGAGGCGTGGCGGCTGGCGCAGCATGAATTTCCGCCGGGGCTGGATGTGCTGGTGGTGGTGCAGCCGCATGGGCGTATGGCGATGTTGGAATACCAGCAACGCCTGCTGGCCATGCTGCGGAACGGTCTGTAACGGTCTGAATATGGAAAATAAAATTGATAACTCCTCGATGCCGTCTCCCTTGGCGAGGCATCAAACGCCGGAGCGTGGGGAAACGGGTGTGGCGGAAATGGATCAGGCGTTTATGCAAGCGGCCATTGCATTGGCGGCCAGTGCTGCGGAACGCGGGGAAATTCCAGTCGGTGCGTTAATTGTGCAGGAACTTAATGGCCGGCAGCATATTGTGGGCAGCGGCGGCAACCAGCGGCAGATGGACAGCGACCCCACCGCCCATGCGGAAATCATCGCTTTACGGCAGGCGGGTGCCGCGTTAAAGCGCTGGCAGCTTACGGATTGTGATTTGTATGTTACTTTGGAACCGTGCCCCATGTGCGCAGGCGCTTTGGTCAATGCCCGGATCAGGCGCGTGATTTTTGGTTGCCGCGACCCGAAAGCGGGTGCGGTGACGACGCTTTTTCGCATCACCGATGACCCGCGATTAAACCATCGCCTGGAAATCACGCCGGATGTTCTTTCTGAACAATGCGCGGAGTTGCTGAAAACATTTTTCAAATCGCGGCGGTAATTCAGC
>JAKAYZ010000135.1 GCA_021816165.1 Planctomycetota bacterium
ATTTTCTTCCCAATTTGATTGCGATTCTTTTATACATTGCCGCCGGTTTGAAATTGGCCGAATTTCTCCAAGGCGGTGTGCGCAGCAATCCGCATTTCTATCTTGCGGAAATTCTATTCGAGCTGATCCTTGCGTCGGCCCTTCTGTCCGGCTTCGCGCGGTCGCTGACCATTCGATTTACCGGCCTGGTGTTTCTGGTATTTTTGGGCGTCACCATTGACCGGGCGCTGCATGGGCGGCATTCCTGCGGTTGTTTCGGCCCGGTTAAAGTCAACCCGTGGATTACATCTCTACTTGATACGTCCATAATTATTTCAATTCTGATATACGTAAAAATGCCTTACGTCAGGGCACCGATTCGGCAGGGCATGACATCGTTTGCGGTTTTGCTGACGGTGGTTCTCATCGGCACGGGCGTTGCGATGAACTATTTCAGGCCGGCGCACCTGCTGGCCAACGGCAGACTGATCGGGGGCCATGGGCCCATCGTATGCAATCCGCCATCCTGGTATGGCAAAAAACTGCCGCTTATGCGTTTCATTAAGGCGGCGGGGCCCCTGCATTCCGGTAAGTGGCTTATTGTCATGTACTACCATCAATGCCCCGATTGCCAGGCGGAAATAAGGCTTATTGAAAGGCATCTGCAACGGCGCGTTGAAAAAAGACGTCCATTGCCTGACGTTGCGCTCGTGCAAATTCCGCCGTTTGGACGATTACCAAAAAATGTGCCAACGCAACATATGCATATGTTTCAAATGAAGTCGGCACGCCACTGGCTACCGCCTTTTCTGCCGGTACTCATTGGCATCCAAAATGGCGTGGTGACACGCGTTGGTACACGCGTCCCCGGTCAGTGGTTCGGGTTTTCAACACCGCCTTTAACTACGCATGCAAAATTGTCGTCTCGCCCGGCCAGTCCCGCTACGCACCGGAAACCCGCACCGGCAAAATCCGGGCGGAGTGACCAAGCGCCTTTTGCAAAATCTCGTCTGCCGCTTCGGTTTGATCGGCGCGATCGTGCAACGTGAATAAGGTTGATCCGCTGCCACTCATATGTACGCGCTGGCAAAGTGCCCGCTCCACAGTGTGATGCAACTCCTTCAACCACGGGGCCGCCGTAAATGCTGCGGGTTGGAGATCGTTGAAGATCGCATCATCGATAAGGCAGGCGGGGGCGTTAGCGATTTTATCGTAGGCGGGTGCCCGGTTCGCCGGGGCAGGAAGATCGTCAAATATCCGATACACCTCGGCG
Organism: Planctomycetota bacterium; assembly: GCA_021816165.1. The sequence continues at coordinate 1,253 of JAKAYZ010000135.1, forward strand.
GTGGAAATGCCTTTAGGTGGAACAATCAGTACGCCAAAGAGTGGTGTCGTACGGTGCAGCGGCGTCATGCGCTCCCCGCGTCCCCGGCAGCGGGCCGACTGCCCGCGAATAAAAAAAGGGACATCGCTTCCAAGCTGAAGCGCCTCGGCCGCCATTACATCCAGAGAAATATCCAAATGCCATAATCGGCTGATGGCCAGCATCGCTCCGGCCGCATCCGAACTGCCGCCACCCAGCCCGCCACCGGTGGGAATCAGCTTGTCAATTTCAATTCGGACGTTCGCGGGCTTGCCAGCCATAACTCCCATGGCCAATGCTGCCCGCCCGGCCAGATTCTTTTCAAATTCTGTGGTAATGTCGGCCGTCATCCCGTTAAGTATTATTTCCGGCTGGGGTGCCTCGTTTACCGTCAGAACATCGGCCAGCGATAAAGGTGCGAACCACGAATCAATATCGTGATAACCATCCTCCCGGCGCGGAAATACCCTTAAGCCCAAATTGACCTTAGCCGGGCATAATACCCTTTGGCGGTCCGAATTTCCCGCCTGTAAATCTTCGTCTCCGACCAATGTGTGTTGATGTGCTTGATCCATACGATTCGAGTTCCTCATCACCGAGCGACAACCCACCTGCGGCCTCGGCCACCTTGCTTGGCACAGATGTTACTCGTACACCGGCACCAATTCACCTCCTTGAGATTTCGAGTTCCGAATGAGGCCCCAATGAGGTAACCACTCCATGCCGCGTATCCGCCAGACACCTGCACTTGCTATGCAGAACGGATACACCGATTGGAAGCGGCAGACTCCGGTTGTAAAAGATGGTTATTCTTGACCCCGATAGCAGAGTGTTTTAGCATCGCAAACTTGATTTTGGGGGTTTGATGTCGACCGAAAAGAAACCTACCGGGCACCAGCAGGAACCGAACCGTGCCGTTCATCCGCTGGCAGGTAAATTTATCGTTTTTGACGGCGTAGATGGATGCGGCAAATCGACGCAATTGGGCGAATTTGAAAAATATTTAAGCGACCGGGGTGTGACGTATCGCCGCTTTCGCGAGCCGGGCGGCACCGCCATTGGCGAAGACATTCGGAATATTTTGCTCACCAAGCGGGGAGAGGGAATGCATATTCGCGCCGAGATGCTGCTTTACATGGCCAGCCGGGCGCAGTTGGTTTACCAGGAGATACGGCCAGCCTTGGCCGCGGGGGTCACGGTTTTGGCCGACCGGTACACCAGCAGTACGCTCGCCTATCAGGGGTCAGCCGGTGGTATTGCGACGGCAGACATTTTGGCAACGGCGAGAGCCGCGACCGAAAATCTCTGGCCGGACCTCACCATTATTCTCGATATCACCATCGCCACCGCGCGCCAGCGCACCACCAAGAAAGGAGATATCCATCAAACCGGCCTGTTTGAAGACCGCATTGAACAGCGACCCGCCAACTTTCATCAACATGTGCGGGAAGGTTTTTTAAGTCAATGTGATCAGTTTCCCGATACCTATCGTCTCATTGATGCCACTGGCAAGCCGGAAGTGGTGCGTAAGCGCATTTTTGCCGCCATTGAAAAATTTTTCGGTGTTAAATAGGCATGGTAACTGCACATGGCCGAATAGTATTAAATCAACAATATGTTCCCCACAGCACAGCAAGGCGTTCCTTTTCGGCGGCCGGTATCTTCGCTTTGTCCGACCAAATCGCCAATGCCAGAGCGTTGTGGGCGGACAGGGTCTCACGCCGAATGTCCCAAACGCGGGGTATTGCCGCGGCGATAAGTTTCAGGGCGCTTTCCGTAGCTTGCTTAAGATGCGAAACAATCTCCAGCATGAGATCGGTGGGGGGCACATCCGGGTCGTGCGGTCTCCATGCATCATAATCCGTAGCCAAGGCGATCGATGAGTAGGCAATCTCGGCCTCGCGTGCCAGTCTGGCTTCCGGCAGCAGCGTCATTCCAATCACGTCTCCGCCCCAGTTTTTGTGCATCCGAGATTCTGCCTGGGTGGAAAATGCCGGTCCTTCCATGCACACATAGGTACCGCGCTGGTGAACGCTGATTTGCCCCGGCAAATCTGCGGCTGCATCAAGTAAAATCCCGCGCAGCCGGGCGCAGGTGGGTTGGGCGAAATCGACGTGGACGGCGGCATGTTCAAAAAATGTGCGTGGGCGATGAACCGTCCGGTCGATCGCCTGATCCACCAATACCAAATCGCGTGGATGGATATGTTCCTGCAGCGATCCCACCGCACCCGACGCAAGGATCCATCGACACCCCAATGATTTCAGAGCAAAAATGTTGGCGCGATATGGAACCTGGGTGGGGTTAAACGTGTGCCCGACACCATGGCGGGCCAATATGGCCACCGGAATACCCTGCCAATCACCCACCAGAGGCGGGGCCGCCGGCTTTCCAAAAGGTGTGTCCACGTCCGCAGTCGTGATGCTGGAATCTTTTAATAATTCTGGCCCCAGCCCCGATCCGCCGATGATACCAATGCGTGGCTCCATCATATGCTCCTGCTAAGACATCTGCCCATGGTGTTTTATCCACATCTGGGTTCTCAATCTGATAATAACCGTCCCGTGCGGCCGGTGCCATGAACTGGCGTTATAATCCGCGTGATGAGCGAAGGTATTTTTTCCGTATCGGTAATCAGTATCGGGGCGATGGCCTGCAACGACATGTGGGAGGAAAAGCAGCCCGTCCGCACTGCACACGCCACCACCACTCTGATTGTGACTGGGGACCACCGGATTTTAGTCGATCCGGGGCTTCCTCCAGCGGCATTGGAGCAGCGGCTTTCAGAACGCACGGGCCTTAAACCAACGGAGGTGACCGACCTGTTTTTAACCTGCTGGCGTCCGGCCCATCGCAGAGCCTTGGGGCTTTTTAGTGATGCGCGCTGGTGGATGGCAGAAGCGGAGCGGGCCGCTGCCCGGCAAATGCTGGAGATTACCTCCAGCAAGATCGGCTCCGATCGAGACGAAACCCGTGCCATGGTGGATGAAGACCTGGCCCTCCTGGCCCGTACCGCCAACGCTCCAGATAAAATCGCTGCTGGCGTTGATCTTTTTCCGCTCTCGGGTTTTACGCCGGGGCAAGCTGGTTTAATTGTGTCGATGGCCGACAGCACCACTGTAGTCGCCGGCGGGGCGGTGGCCACCCGAGAACATTTTTTATCCGGTAAGGTTCCTCCGGACTGTTTCGATGTGAAAGCGGCGCTCACCAGTCTGGCCGAGATATATGAAATCGCGGATGTGATTGTGCCCGGTTACGACAATCAATTTAATAACCCCCGCGCTTACGCGGGGAACGCCGAACTGATGGCGGGATTCGGAACCATTTAAGAGGGCGGGGGGCAGTTCACAACTGCTGCAATCGGCTCGGCCGGGTCGTGCCAGCACACCTTACGCCAATGGATTTAGCCCTTTGAACCGGGAAAAAATATATCAGCCCGTCGGTAAATCAGGTATAATTTGCCTCGAAGGATTTGATGCGTGTCGCAGTCATGCGAAAATTGCGGAGCGCAGCAGCACGTCGATCCTCTTCCGTTGCGATCGGCGGCATTTTGCTTTCGTTGCGGCTGCCTGTTGGATTCAACCGAGCCGATGGATCTGAACTTGGGGCTCGCATGGATGATTGCCGCGTTCATACTCCTGTTTCCCGCCAATATTCTTCCATTGATGCAGGCGACGCTTGGGCCGGAATCGCGTTCAAACTACATCAGCGATGGGGTGACGGCCTTATGGCATGATCACTGGCCGTTACTGGCCGTCATGTTCGCCGCATTTGCCATCGTACTTCCCTTCGTCCGTTCAGGCATGATGATCGTGGTACTTGGGGCGCTGCGCTTAAAACGGCGACCCAGATGGCTGGGTTGTCTGTTCCGTTATGCCGAAAATATTGAACTCTGGGCCATGCCCGATGTGTTAATTCTGGCCGGTTTTGTGGTGTTTATGAGGACGAAGGTGGAATTGCAGGCTCGCATAGAATGGGGCGGCTGGTGCCTCATGATGGCGGCCGGCCTGCAGATGCTCAGTCCATGGTGCTTGTCCGGGCATCGCATCTGGCGGGCCATTGCGCCAGATTGCGCGGAGAGGTGCCCGGCACACTCCATCGCCTGCAGCGCATGCGGACTCGTGCTGCAGCGGCAGCATATTGGCAAGCGCTGCCCTCGATGCTGGAAACGGCTCCATTACAGAAAGCCCGAAGCGGTCATGCGCACAGCCGCGTTGGTGACGGCCGGCTATGTTCTTTATTTTCCTGCCTATTACTACGCGATGAGCTACACGCTGCAACCCGGTGGTATCAAATGGCACTCCATTATCGAAGGAATAAAAGAATTAATACACGCCGGATTCTGGGAATTGGCCATTATCATCATCATTACCAGTATTTTAATCCCGCTGCTGAAACTCGTCGGGCTGACATGGATGCTGCTGAGCATCCGCCATCCGACGCCAAGACATCTGGTGCTGCGCACGCGCATTTATCATATCATTCACAGAGTTGGCCGATGGTCCAACGTCGATCCGTTCATTGTCGCCCTGATGGCACCGCTGTTGTCGTTTCCGGGCGTTGTACAGGTACACGTAGGACGAGCAGCCCTGCCATTTGCATTGGTCGTGGCATTGACGATGCTGGCCGCGAGAAGTTTCGACCCGCGTCTGATGTGGGATGCGGTCCTTGATAAGGAGAACGCCCTTGGAAGATGATGGTTCGTCCTCGACTTCCGGGAAATCAGATACTCCATCCGACGCAAACGCCGGCGCGGATGATGAGTTGGCTGTTGCCCAAATCAAAAAAACACCCTGGCGCGGCTGGATTTGGTCGGTGCCCCTGGCGGCGATGATATTGGTGGCGTTTCTCATTGTGAGAACCTGGCTTTTATCCGGCCCGACTGTGGTCGTCACATTCCCCACCGCGTCGGGCCTTAATCCCCGGGGAACGGGCGTTTTCTGTCACGGTGTGCAGGTAGGCCAGCTTCAATCGCTGACGCTTTCACACCATGGCAAAATGGCTCGTGCCACCCTTTCCATGGATGGCAGCGCCGCACCTTATCTCCGAAAGGGGTCTCGCTTTTACATCCAGCAACCCAATTTGCTCAACGGCAATCTTGCCGGGCTTATATCGGGTCCGGTCATTGAACTACTTCCGGGCAAGGGCCCCAGTTGTCGCCGATTTCAAGGTCGGCTTCGCCCGCCTCTTTTAACACCGCATTCACCGGGATCAACTATCGCGATTGCCACCCCGCAATTGGGCAATTTACGTCAAGGCTCTCCCGTGTATTACCGTGGACTTA
>JAKAYZ010000136.1 GCA_021816165.1 Planctomycetota bacterium
TCGCATTGCTCCTTGGCTCCGTGCACGGCGAACGCGCAATGGCTGGCCACTGTCTCGGGATCAGCGGATAGCCCGAAGAGAAATTCAATCTCATAGAGCACGCTGACTTCGGCTCGGCTGACGCCGAAGGCATTGAGGGCCAAGTCGTAAAGGGCATTGCTCCAGAACGGGGATGGATGCCGCCGGGACTCCTCGCGAGGCGGCAGGAACCTGATTCCCGGGAGGAACCGCACGGGCACGCTTGCTTTATTCTTTTTTGCCGACACGTTCATAACCTTTTCGGCCTTCGTACGACCCATTTATCCAACAACTTCGGACCCGTGGCCGTGTCGAGGCAGCAGGTGCCGCCGTAAAAGCTACAGCGGAACCCCAACCGGCGGTTTTTTGCCACCCCGTGGAAGCCGATGACGTACTTCGATGATTTGGACACCTCACCCCTGATGGCGTCCTTTTTCGACCCACAAATGGTCCCCGGTCCAAGCACCACCTGCGACGCGTACCTGCAGGCCGCGGCAAAGCCTTGGCCTTCGGGCACCTCGCTCGCGATTGGGTATGGCAGGTCCTCGCAGAGTATATACGGCCGCGACTTCGTAGAATTCAGCTCTTTACAGTTTCTGGCGTTGCACTCTGGCTCGCCGTCCCTCCCCGGCGGCGAGGGCCTCGGGTTCGGCACCGGACGCGGCTGCGCCACGGGCCTTGGTGCGGGGATTGGAATTGGCGGCGGTGGTGTCTGCGTTGGTTGTGGCGCGGTGCCGGGTGTAGGCTCGGTGTACCCGCCCCCGGGGCCTTCGGAGAAATCCCCGTCGTAACCGCCGCCAAGGTATGGCTCGTCCGGGTTGAAATAAGGAGGTGTCTCCACCTCAGGGTCCAGAATTTCGATAAAACTGAGAGGTTCCACGAAGCGCGTGGGCGAATTCTTCTCGAAATCGTAGAGATTCAGCCGCCCTTGAATAAAGCCCCAGGGATTTCGGTTCGTAAATCGTCCGAGGTTTGGCGAATAGTAGCGGGTACGGAAATAGTAGAGTTGGGTTTCTGTATCCAAGGCCCGCCCTTGGAAAATGATGTCGTTGGCACCATAGCTGGATTGCAAATCATCATCGGTAAACCATGTATTATCCGGCCCCGGGCCGGTGAAGATCAGCGTGTTGCCATACGCGTCGGTGTCGTACGCCTCTACGATGTTGCCGCTGGAATTGGTTAGCGCCACCGCCCAGTAAAGGGTATCCTGCAATAAATAATAACTACCGGCGGGCAGATTCTGCGGCCCGGCCGGTTGAAGCAGATTCAACTGGATGCATTCATCAAGGTAGGTGCCCCAGACATATTGCTTAGTCGGTGTATCGGTGCTGCCTGAACCGCCGAAGGGATTGCGTTCCTCCATGCACTGCCAACCCATCCAGCAACAGTCCGTCGTCCCGTTGGGAACGTTTCCTGTGATGCCGCCGTTGTTGATGGTTTTACGCACCCGCCGATTCATGGCGTCGTACACGTAGGCGGCGATTGCCAGCCCGTCCGATACCCGGTTGACGGCAATAAGACGATTCAATGCATCGTACTGGTAGATGAGCGTGCCATCGTTTGTCAGATTGCCATTGCCCGGCGATGGGGTGGCGTGGCCGTCGTATTCAAACGTAGCCGCAACTACACCGGCCACGCTGCGCTGGGTGATCTGATTGACGTAATTGTTGTTCCGATGGTCGGTTTTGCTGGCGGTGCTGCCCTCCGGCAGATACGCGCTCTTTTTCCAATTGCCAAGGCCGTCGAGGCTGTAGCTGCGCTGGCTATCGGTGTTGGGCAGGCCAATGCCCGTAGTCACGCTTCCACCGCCGTCATTCTGATAGCCGCCGGTGGCGACAGTGCCGTTGGCACTGGACGCCAACATTTTCTTATCATCTACGACCATCGCATCGATCTCAACAATTCAGCCTTATGCGTGCAATATAGCAAGCCGTGCGGCGGGCGGCAAATTTGGCCCGCCGGGCCAATTCAATCCCAACTTCGCCCGCAGAAGAGAATTTCGCGCGGCTTGCCCCGGCTGAAGATCGTCAGGTAATGACACTCACCTGCGTCCAACGGAGCCAAAATGGCGTCCATATTTCTCTCAATCATCGCTCGCGTCGGCTTAACCGTCCCGTAAACTTCCTTAAGCCACTCAGGGTCCATCGGCGAAGCCGACCCCGGTTCATACTTTGAGGACACATCCCTGATGTCCAGAATGGAATGCGTGCCTTCCTCGGCCGCCGCCTCCTGGGCCGCCTCAATGCTCTCGTGGCCGGGTCCCGGACCGGCGGCCTCGGCGTCAATGGGATATTCCTCGATGACCGTCGCCGGATAATACCGCCCGGCGCGGAATTCCCTTTCTTTAAGCTTGCGCAGTGCCTCGGCCACATCGGGCTCCCAAGGCACAAAATACCAGTAGAAATATGCGGGCACACCGGCCTGTTTTTCAGCCCCGTCCGCCGAGGCGTCTGCAAGTGCCTCCGCAACATCGTCCCCGGATTGGTCGGCGCTCGGAATGAATACCGGCGGCGGCTTGAGCCGCGCCGGCTCGCGCCACACCCCGTCGGGCGGCAGGAAGGGATTGATGGTTTGCCGAGCCTTTTCGATAAATTCGTCAGGGGACATCGCCGCGAAACCATGCGCCGCCTTACGGTAATGCTCGGCCTCCTCGCCCGGGTCATATGCCGTCACCAGCGTGGCGGCGGCAATCCTAGGCAAAAAGCCCCAATCATGGGCCCAATCGGCACTGCTGTGGGCGCTGGTCATATCCTCACCGTCGCCGCGGTATTTCAGCAACTTTCGCCCGCTGTCCAGCCGCTGAATTTCCTTAAGCCTTGGCAACACCTTGCTTAGCCAAAGCGCACACCAGCGCTGCAGGTCGGGCGGCTCAAAATGGACCTCCCAAAAGTCTGCGCCGACCACCGCGCACAGCACACCCCAAAATTGATCCATGGTTTCCAGCACCATGCGCCGCCAAAGCGGTACCAAGGCGCGCGGCTCAAGCCCGCGTTCATCGGCGACCCACCGCCAAAGCATGCTTACCTCCTCATCTTCCGTAAGCATGCCGGCGAACATGATCCTTTCCCCTTTCGGGGCAAATGTTCGGGCCATGATTCGCTTAATATAAATCCCTTCCAGGGAACTGATGGGCACCGGCTTCAAGGCCACGGGGTCGTCAAGCCAGTGGCCGGCGGCCAAACTGGCCTTGACATATTTGCGGGCCTGCTTGCGTGCCTCCATGTAGCTGGAGGCCACCAGAAAAGCCGGTACATGATTGTCATCCATGGTGATCACGGTTAAAGCCCCTTCGGACGGGTCGGAAGCAACGACTACCAGCCGCCGACCTCGGCCTCGTATTCGTAACTGGGATCGACCTCGTCCGTCTCGCCACCCCATGGTGCGGTGCCACCGCCTGAGCCGGAATCGGTCCCGCCGTCGCCCCAGCCCGCGCCAATCCCGTAAATGCTTTCCCCGTCGGTCCCCTCCCCCGATGCGGGGGCGGTGCCTTCCGCCGGGAACCCACCCTCTTGGCTGGGAATGAAACCATTATCCATCTCGTCGAGTATCTGCCGCCTGAAGTAGCCGCTCTTCCAGTAGATTATCACCCCGGGATAAAAAAACGAAGTGGTCCATTTGTAGACCGAACCGTTTACCGTCGCCGCGCCGGATGTCCCAGGGCCGAACCTCGACCCGAGGCGTGCCCTGACGCAGGCGTCGCGCAGATACCCAACGTACCGCTGGGCCTTGCTGTGTGCGGCGGTGTCCCCCGTTTTTGCTGACTTAATCTCGCAGAGCCTGCGGCTTACCTTGTCGAAAATGTCGGGGCGTTTGAGGCGGGTGCCCGGCGGAAGGCCCGCCACGTGCCCATGCAAATCACGCACAATCGTCACCAACGCCGTGTCGTAGAATCCATGGGCCTGCGTGGCCAACTCATAATTGTCGGTGATCTTATCATGTATCTTTTTGCCGAGGACCAGTTGCGGGGGCGACGCCAAACCGGAGGCATCTGCCTTCCCCACCGGGCTGCTTTGGACGTAGGCGTAAAGGTTGATTCCGCCTTGGTAACCGATCGGATCGCGGGTAAGCCAGCGGCCAAGCGTCGGCAAATAATACCGATTCCGCACATAATAATTCTGCGTCTCGGCGCCAGCGTTGTATCCGCTACCGCCCGCGAAAATTTCATTTTCAGCAAATGCGACCATCAATCGGCCTCAAAACTGCAATCAATAATCCGCAACATAACGCGCTGAGGTGGGGCGTGCAAGGAGGACGCAGCGATATTTCGCACACGAATGCGTTATTGGTTATTGAGCCGGGCTTGTCCCGGCGCGCTTTAATCTAATGAAAATATGCTGGTGCTATTTGCGCGCCCATGGCGGTGCAAACTCGCCTTATTCACCGCATTGATGTCGGCTCCGTTCGCCAGAAATAAATAGCACTGGGATTGCCCGGGGTTCGCACCCCCGCAAAACCTGCCGCCGTCTTTCGCGGCATCGGCGCAATGCCTTTATTGCCCCTGACGCCGCCTATGCTTCATCGCGCTGTCGCCCACGGTGCCCGCGCAGCATCAACCGGATGGGCACCTCCCGCAGCACGGTGCGAAGGCGCAACTCGCGGATGAAAAAACGCTGATATTCTTCCGTGACCGCTTCGGGATGATTAACAAAAAGCACCATGGTCGGCGGATGCACATCAATTTGCGTCGCATAATACACCTTGATCCGTTTGCCCTGATGACTGCCCGGACCGCGCAGGGCGACAATTTCCTCCACGGCGGAATTCAACTGTGCCGTCGGCAGACGGATGCCCGACTGCTGATGCAGATTCATCGCCAATTGAAGCGTTTCAATCACATTGTCATTATTTTGAGCACTGATGCACGATATTGGCGCAAACGCCAACTGCGGAAACAACTTGCCGAGGTATTCACCAAAATCGGTGGGTGTGGCGCGGCCTTTGACCAAATCCCATTTGTTAACCACAAAAATCACCGGTTTGAAATTTTCCGCCACATAACGTGCCAACTTCTGATCGACATCGCCAGCTTCCAAACTGGCATCCATCAGCATCAGCACGACATCCGACCGCCGAATCGACCGCTGAGCGCGATGGTATGAATAAAATTCCAGGTCGTCACTGGTCATCTTCGACCGCCGCCGCACACCGGCGGTGTCAATCATTAAAAAGGTTTTGTCATCCATGCGGATGCTTACATCCACGCTGTCACGGGTTGTGCCGGGCGTATCGGATACGATTACCCGCTTTGATCCCGAAAGGGTGTTGATCAGTGTGCTTTTGCCGGCGTTACGTTTACCTACCACCGCCAGTTTTAATATCGGAGTCGATTCATCCGCCGCAGGTGCCAACGTGATGCGCGATGCAATGGCATCGAGTAACTCGGCGCGGCCGCGATGGTGCGTGCACGACACGCATACCACGGCATCGGCAAAGCCCAGGGAAAAAAACTCGCTCTGCGCCTGGGCCTGCCCCGCCCCATCCACCTTATTGATTACCAGCACCACCGGCTTGGAAAACCGCCGGATAAATTTTGCCACCGTCTGATCCAGCGGCGTAACTCCCGTTTTGGCATCCACCACAAACAGCAGCAGCGAGGATTGCTCCACCGCCATGCGGATTTGCGATTCGATCTCATCGGTCAGATTGTCGCGGTCTTCCACACCGTGGCCGCCGGTGTCAATAAGTTCAAAAACGCCGCCAAGATGTTCAAGGGTTGTGGTGATGCGGTCGCGGGTGACGCCAGCCGTCGGATCGACGATGGAAATGCGCCGCCCGGCCATCAGATTAAACAGGCTGGATTTGCCGACGTTGGGACGCCCTACAATTGCAACACTCTCAATGGTCATGGCCGAAAGGCTCCACTGCGGGTTCGCCGGTGCGAACCAAACTCATTCTCAGGCCGATTTGCCACAACATTGTTTGTACTTTCGTCCGCTGCCGCAGGGGCACGGGTCATTTCGGCCCACCTTCGGTTCAGCATTGACAATCGTGGCCACCGGTGCCACCTCTTCCTCTTCCTGTGGTGGGGCCTCGGCAACTTGTTCCGGGGCGGCAAATCGCTGGGCATCCACGCCAGTGGATTCCTGTGGATCAAACACTTCCTGCTGGGCGGCATAGACGTTTCGCATTTCTTCCGGGCTGGCCACCTTGATTTTGAAGATGGTATCGGTGACGCGATCCCGCAAAACACGCAAAAATTCTTCAAACAGCCGCGTGCCTTCCCGCTTGTATTCAATGACAGGATCGCGCTGGGCAATGCCCCGCAGACCGATGGTGTCGCGAAGCTGATCCATCGCATAGAGATGGTCCTTCCATGCGGTATCATAAATTTGTAATAGCACGTTACGCTCCAGCTCGGTAAGCTCGATGCGCAAAAACGCCCGCGCCAATTCCGTAATCCGCTCAATCCGCTCTTCCGGCGGCTCGCCTTCAAATTCATCCGCTTCGGCGGGTGTGGCAAAGCGATCGGTCACCCAGGCAGCCAGCGTCCTGGATTCCGGCAGTTTCTCAACCG
>JAKAYZ010000137.1 GCA_021816165.1 Planctomycetota bacterium
AGGATAAGCCGCTGCGCCCCGATCGCCAGCAGATACTCCATCACCTCTTCCGTCCGTATGCCTCCGCCCACCTCCACCTGCATGGATGTCGAGCGGATGATCTTTTCAATGATGTCCAGATTGTGCGCCCGACCGTCACGCGCGCCGTCAAGGTCCACGATGTGCAGCCAGCGGCAGCCAGCGTCCGCGAACGCTTTGGCCGTGTCCACCGGGTCCACCCCGTACGTGGTCTGATGCTGGTAGTCGCCGCGCAGCAGCCGCACCACTTTGCCGTTTCGTAAATCTATCGCAGGTATAATGTCTATCGCCATTGATCCATTCTATATTATAAAGAGGCAAAATTTCGCAGTATCGCGCCGCCCACCCGCTGGCTTTTTTCCGGGTGAAATTGCGTGGCATAAATATTCCCCTGCCACAGCGCCGCCGCAAAACGCCCGCCATATTCCGCCGTCGCCGCCACCACTCCGGATTCCCGCGGCCGCACATGATAGCTGTGTACAAAATAAACATGCACGCCCGGTTCCAAACCCGCAAACAGTGGTGATGGCTTTTCCCATTCCAGTGAATTCCATCCCATGTGGGGTACCTTCAAATTCTGCGGTGCCGCATCAACCGTGAATCGTACACAGTCCCCGGCTATCAGCCCAAGCCCCACGTGACGCCCATCCTCGAAATCCTCCTCCACCAACAGCTGCATGCCCAGGCAAATTCCCAGCAGCGGCCGGCCGGACGCCGCAAATTCCTTTAATGCCTCCGCCAGTCCCGTCCGCTTCAGCGTGGCTATCGCATCCCCGAATGCTCCAACCCCGGGCAATACCAACCGCTCCGCGCGGCGCACCTCATCAGGGTTTTGAATAATAACGGCGGGCTTTCCCAGCAGTTCAAAAGCCTTCTGAACGCTCCGAAGATTGCCCATTCCATAGTCAACTATTGCCAGCATCGGCACTTATTATCCATTTGAAAACAGGGATATTTGTCGCCGCCCACTGCGCGATTACCGCCGCGCCGCGGCCCCCGGACGCCGCGCAACATCCGGCACTATGCCGCCGCAAGCCGCGCACCGGCCTTGCCGCACGTTCAATGCCCCGCTGCAGGCCTTACGCCCGCGTACAAGCCTTTCCGGCGGCGAACCGCTGCCGGCTTCCCCTTACCGCAGAATTACAATTTCCACGCGGCGATCCAAGGCCAGATTTGTCCGTGACACAAGGTCGTGTGAACCGTAACTTATCGCACGCAGCCAATGCCGGGATATGCCGTGTCGCGCCAAAAAGTTTTCCACCGCCCGTGCCCGTGCCAGGCCAAGTTCATAGTTGTTGCGGAACACGCGGTGAATAGGCCGGTTGTCCGTAAATCCTTCCACGCGGATATAGCGGCCCGCATAATGCCGCTTAATCAGATACACCACGTGCAGCAGGGCATGTGTGGCCCGTGGAGACAGCCGCGCACTGCCGGAGGCGAACAGCAAATCGCTTGACAATACAAATCGCCGCACCTCGCGGCGCCGATTTACCGACCGTCGGCCCGCGGCATGGTGCGGCCCGCGCATCGCTACGGATGTGCGATGCACTGTGCCTTTGCCGCCCTTGAATGTCGGCATGACCGAAGTATATCCCGCAGCCGGCGCCGGCTGGCTCTGGGCGGCCTGCTGAGCCTGCATCGCCTGTGCCTGCGCGGCCGCAGTAGCCGCCTGTTGCTGCTGCAACTGCGTCTGGGCGGCGGACAGGCTGGCCTTCGTCTGGCTTAGCTGCTGCTGCAATTGCGCATTTTGCTGCAACAGTTGGCTGCGCTCCGTCTCAAGTTTCTGCGAGGCGCATCCACCGGCGGATACCACCAACAGAATCGCCGCCATGCCAATTGCCGACCAACGAATTGTTGCTGTCATAGTTATGTACTCCTGTCATCACGGCGGTGGAAAATTGATCGTCCTTAATCACCTTCACCAAGCCAATGCGGCATTTTACTTTAACCCGCCGCCGTTACAAGCCCAGACCCGCCGCCGACAGACCCCCGGACCCCGCCGTCGGCCATTTCGATCGCTTTTCTCCGCTTTCTACTTCCCACCTCATCTGGTATCATAATTGCCGCTGTCAACAATGGCTTGTGTTAAGCCAGCCCGGTTGCCGGACGTTTTTTCCCCGGCGACATCTTTCGGCAAATCCGGGCTCGCAGCATCACGGATGTCTATCGCCGCACGGAGGCCTGGCCCATGAAACTCCTGTCTCTGGAGCTAGCGGGGTTCAAATCATTCGCTGAACCCACCGAATTCAAATTTGATTCTGGAATCACCGGCATCGTCGGCCCCAATGGCTGCGGAAAATCCAACGTCGTGGATGCCGTCAAATGGGTCCTCGGCGAAATGTCCGCCAAATCACTCCGCGGCGAAGCCATGCTGGATGTCATATTCAACGGCTCCGCCAACCGCAAACCCATGGGCATGGCCGAAGTTTCCCTGCTTTTCAGCAATGAGGACCGCCGGCTGCCTATCGACGCTCAGGAAGTCAAAATCACCCGACGGCTTTACCGCGACCTTACCTCGGAATACCTCGTCAATAACCAGACGGCCCGGCTTAAAGATATCCGCGAACTTTTCCTTGACACCGGCATCGGTGTGGATGCCTATTCCCTGATTGAACAGGGCAGGGTTTCCGCACTGCTGGATTCCAACGGACAGCAGCGCCGGGAAATATTTGAGGAAGCCGCCGGCATCTCCCGCTTCAAAGCCCGCAAAAAAGAAACACTCCGCAAACTGGAAAAAACCGATCAGAACCTGGCTCAAAGCCAACTCGTGCTTGATGAGGTGCAGCGGCAGCTGCGCTCCGTAAAAGTTCAGGCCGGCCGCGCCCGCAGCTATCAGGAATACGCGGAAAAACTTGCCCAGCTTCGCCGCAGCCACAGTCTGTTTGAATACCACCAGCTGCACACAAAGCTTTCCAGCGTCGGCGCGCAGCGCGCGGATGCGTCCGATGCGCTGGCCCATGAGAAACGCGAGCTTGATGAATCCCGCCGGCGTCAGCAGGAACTTCAGCTTGAAATTGACGCCGTCGTCCAGACCGCCCGCGAGGCGGAGCGCGAGCTTGCCGCTCTGCAGGCGCAACTGCAGTCTTTGCAGCAGCAGGCCCAGTTCGCCCGCCAGCAGCACACCCAGCTTGCCCGTCAGCAGCAGCTTATCCGCCAGCGCCATGAGGAAGTAACCGCCAAGCTTGCCGGCGCCTCGGAACTCATCGCTCAACGCATCGGCGCGGAGGCAGCCGCGGAAGAAATCCTGACCCGGAGCCGGCACGAGCTTTCCCACCAGACACAACAGCAGGAAAGCTTTGCCCGCCGGATGGCGGAACTTAATCGTGAAGTGGAAAACGACAAATCCCGCGCCATGGATTTGATGCGCCAGCTCGCCCGCGGCCAAAGCCAGTTCAACGCCCAATCCGTGACCCGTCAGAATATTGACCGGCAACTTGAACGCCTCGCCTCTCGCACCGCGGAACTCCAGGAGCAAATTTCCCAATGCGATGCGCAGGTCGCCCAGCTCGCCCTGCAACGCGACGAACTTGTCGCCGCCGCCGCCGTTAAACAACAGGAAATCCAGGAAATTCGCGCCCGGCAGCAGGCCAATAACCAGCGCACCGCGGAACTCATGGAACTTCTCGGACGCCGGCGCGAACACCGCAGCGCGCTGGTCAGCCGCCGCAATACTCTCACCGATCTGCAACGCCGCCGCGAAGGCGTCGCCCAGCCCGTGCAGGAACTGCTCAAGCGACGTGATTCCAACCAGGGATTCGCCTGCGTGCAAGGCATGATCGGCGATTTGATTGATGCGGATGTGCAAACCGCACCGCTCATAGAAGCCGCCCTCGGCGAAATGCTTAATGCCGTTGTCGTGGAATCCGCGGATCTGCTGTGCGCCCAGGCTCAGGACTGGCGGCAACTCGCCGGCCGCGTCCGCGTGATCTGCCTGGATCAGCTTCCCCCTTACCGCCACGACGCCTACGACACGCGGCATATTCCCGATGCACGCTGCGCCGTTGACCTGATCCAGTATCAACCCCTTATCGCCCCGCTTGTGCTGCGGCTGCTTGGCCGCACGCTCGTGGTGGATACCCTTGAACAGGCCATTGCCCTGCAGCGCAGCGGTCCACGGAATTATCGCTATGTCACACGGAATGCCGAAGTGCTTAATGCCGACGGCGTCCTGGAAATCGGCGACGGCTCCCGCAAGCTCGGCACAATCTCCCGCCGCGGTGAATTAAGCAAACTCGCCGCGGAAATTGCCCAAACCGAATCCGAAATCGCGGAATTAACCGCCCAAGCCGCCGAATGTGATCAGCAGGCCCGGCAGCTCGGCGCCGGCCAGCAAAGCCTCCGCGATGCCCTTTTCAACACCCAAACCACCCACGCACAGGTCAACGCCCAGTGGCAGCACTCCGGCCAGCAGGCGGATAAACTCCGCGGCCAGCAGCCGCTGATCGCCGTTGAAACCCAGCACCTGCACCAGCAGGCCGCTCAATGCGATCAGGCCGTTGAATCTTTGAAACATGAAATCGTCACCGGTGAACAAACGCTCAAGGAACTGGAAACATCCGTACAGCAGCGCCTTGCGCAGCTCCAGCAGCAGCGCGATACCCTGGCGGAAATATCCGAACAAACCACCAGGCTCCGCGTCGCCATGGGGCAGGCCCAGGAACAGCGCGCCGCCGCCGCCCGCGAACTTGCCCAGGCGCAGCAGTCGCACCGCGATACGCAAAGCCAGCTCGCACATCTTGATGAAGACCTTGCCGGCGTGGAAAACAGCCTCGGTGAAACCAGCCGCGCCGCCGCCGCCCATGAGCAAAACGCCCTCGCCGCCGGCGCAAAACTCGGCGATGCCCAGGCTGCCGTGGAGGAAAATGCCCGGAGGCTCGCCGCACTTCGCGGCAATCAGCAGCAAATCAATCAGGACCTCGGCTCCCGTCAGGCGCAGGTCGATTCCCTGGCCGCACAGGAACATGCCCTGTCATTATCGGAAAATGAGCTGAGCGTGCGCCTCGAAACGCTGGTGGAACGCACCGCTGAAGAAGCCGGCGTAAACCTCGTGGAACTCCATACGGACTACACCCCGCCGGAAAATGTTGACTTCACCGCCATGGCCGCGGAAATTGACGACCTTAAAGCCCGCATGAGCCGGCTGGGCAATGTCAACCTTGACGCCATCAATGAATTAAGCCAGCTGGAAGAGCGCGAAACGTTTCTCACCGCCCAGATCGCCGATATTGTCGACGCCAAACGCCAGCTTGAGGAACTCATCGGGAAAATTGACGATGACTCCCGCGTTCGCTTCCAGGAAACCTTCAGCGCCATCCGCACCCAGTTTCAGGAAATGTTCCGCAAGCTTTTCGGCGGCGGAAAGGCGGATGTCGTTCTGGAAAATCCGGATGATATTCTGGAATCAGGCATTGAAATCATGGCCCGTCCCCCCGGCAAGGAGCTTCAGTCCATCAGCCTGCTTTCCGGCGGTGAAAAAGCCATGACCGCCATCGCCCTGGTCATGTCCATATTCAAAAGCAAACCGTCACCGTTCTGTATTCTCGATGAAGTCGATGCCCCTCTGGACGAAGCAAACACCGGCCGCTTCGCCGCCATCGTTCAGGAATTTAACGCCCACAGCCAATTTGTGGTCATCACCCATAACAAGCGGATGATGGCCGTGGCCAATCTGCTTTACGGCGTTACCATGCAGGAACAGGGTGTAAGCAAACGCGTGGCCGTGCGGTTTGATAACCGCAATGCCGCCGCACCCGCCCCTGAACCCGCAACGCAAATTTCCGCGGCCTAAACAGGCAAAGGCAACACTCTGGCAAAAAGCTGGCGCGCACCCCGGAATTTTGAGCCTCCAACCCCGGGCGCGCGCACCGCCCACACGAGCGTGTTCTGCCGGACATTCCCACAATTCCGTTTCAGCCCGGCTGAATTTCACAACTGTTGCACACCCAATGATTATAAAGCATAATATGATATAATCTTTTTTGCGGCAGCGCGGACCTTTAGCATCCACGCAGTTCCCTTGCCCCTTTCATAAAAGATGGAGGTATCGCCATGAAACGCTTTACATTCATACTGCTGGTTGCGGCCGTTATGGTCCTCGCTTTGGCCGCTTTCGGCACGCCCCGCGCCCATGCCGCTCGCCGCCACCATACCGCGAACATGGCTTGGTGGACGCATGCCCGCTTCGGCATGTTCATCCACTGGGGCCTTTACGCCGTTCCCGCGGGTACTTGGCACGGCCGCCGAATCAACGGTATTGGTGAATGGATCATGAACAATGCTGACATCACCCGCTCCGCATACGCCAAACTCGCCGCAAAATTTGATCCCGTTGATTTCAACGCGGATCAATGGGTTAAAATGGCTCGTGACGCCGGCGTCCGCTACATCGTCATCACCACCAAACACCACGATGGATTTTGCATGTTCCGCACCGCCGCCACGCATTACAACGTTGTTCAAGATACACCATGGCATAAAGACCCCATGGCTCTTCTTGCCGCGGCCTGCA
>JAKAYZ010000138.1 GCA_021816165.1 Planctomycetota bacterium
CCACGTGTGGCGGCAGGATCACAACGGCTTTACCCATCAGGATCCCGGCTTTCTGGATCTGGTGGTAAATAAAAAGGCGGACGTGGTGCGGGTTTATCTGCCGCCGGACGCCAACTGTCTGCTTTCCGTGATGGATCACTGCCTGCGCAGCCGGCAGTACGTCAACGTGGTGGTGGCCGGAAAACATCCTGCTCCGCAGTGGTTGGGGGCGGATGCGGCGGCGGTGCATTGCGAAGAAGGCATTGGGATTTGGAAATGGGCCAGCAACGATGCCAACGGCGACCCGGATGTGGTGCTGGGCTGCGCCGGCGATGTGCCCACGCTGGAGGTGCTCGGGGCCGTTTCCATTTTGCGGCGGGAATTGCCGGATTTGAAAATCCGCGTCATCAATGTCGTGGATCTCATGAAACTTCAGCCCAATAGCGAACATCCCCACGGCTTGCCCGACGCTGATTTTGATTCTCTTTTCACCCGGGACAAGCCGATTATTTTCGCCTTTCACGGTTACCCATGGCTGATTCATCGCCTGACTTATCGGCGGACCAATCACCACAATCTCCACGTGCGCGGCTACAAGGAAAAGGGCACCATCACCACCCCGTTTGATATGACTGTACTCAATGATATGGACCGATTTCATCTGGTGCAGGACGTGGTGGATCGGCTGCCGAGGCTCGGTGCCAAGGCCGCCTATCTCAAGCAAATGGTGCGCGACAAACTTATTGAGCACAAGCGCTATATCGCGCAGCACGGACAGGATCTGCCGGAGATTCGCAACTGGAAATGGAGCCTCAGGTGAAGGGCCGGGACAGTGGAAGATATTTCTCTGCAGATGGAATCCTGCAATTATCCATTTGGCCCCGCAGCCAGCCGCCAAAAGATCCAGCCGGAAGGTGCGAGGTTATTTTTGCCCGGTCCCTATCGTTGGTTTTCTTGGAATGCCCGGCTGAAGTGGGCTAACTTGACGGCCACAGTCCCATAAATTATTGTAGAATTGTGCTATGCGGGATGATTGGAACATTGTTTCCGCTTTGTTGTGTGGGAACGTTGCCAAAGGTCAGCATGGGGCACCGCTGGTTTTTTCGGAGATATTTATGTCCGTGCGTTCATTTTTAGTCGGCATCACCACCATGACTTTGCTTGGCGCGTCGGTGATCCACGCGGCCACCAACTTGAAAACGCCGCTGGGAGCCTTGCGTTCCTACGCGTCTGCTATTCATAATCAAGACCTGGCCCATGCGATGGCGTGTGTGAGCAGCACCGGCAAACGCGAAAAAGCGGTGGTGAAATCCATGTTGACCATGATGGTGGCCAATGAACATTTATCCAAAATCGCCGTGGCCAAGCTGGGGCCACCCAGCAGCCCTGGCGGCAAGGAATTGGCCAGTGCGTCCAGCGGTTACAAGGCCATGCAGGCCAAACTCAAAATGGCCAAGGTAAGCATCAACGGTACCAAGGCCATCATCACGATGCCGGCGCCAAAGGGCACCAAAGCGGGCGAAACCGGCAAACTGTATTTTAAGAAGGTTGGCCCGGACTGGAAAATTGACGGTGAAAAGCTGTTTCATCTTGCCGCCGCAAAAAAAATCCCGGCCAACGAACTGGCCAAAAGGTTGGAAATGAGCAATCGGATGGCTGGCGCGTTTAACGCTGCCGCCGACGATATTCAAACCGGCAAGGTAAAAACATGGAAGCAATTGCACAACGACATCTATCTGAAAATGATGGCCGCGATGGGTATGGGCGGTGCCCCGGCTAAGAGCGGTGGTATCGGGGGCGGCCCGGCTGGTGGCGGCCCGGCCCATTAATATCAACTTGCCAGCCTGTTTTTTTGTCCACAACGGGGCGCTGCCAACGCAATTCTCATTCCGGTTTCCCGGTGGTAATGGATGGCCGAAACAATTGGCTGTTAAACGCCTTCTGATATTCCGTCCAGTTGCCGTCTTCGCTGGGTGCAGCCACGGCATCAAGGGCCATTTGGGTTTTGGCATCCAGGTTATCAATCATGTTCACTAAAATAGCTTCCGGCGTTTTGGGGCGTACCGCGGCCCCGAATTCCGGTTCGCCATGATGCGAAAGAATAATGTGCTCAATAACCATCAGCAGGTCCGGGCGGAAGGCCTTGCCAGTCTGCTGCGAAATCTTTTCCGCCCTTTGATGCACCCACATCGTGCCGATGGCAATATGCCCCACCAGACGACCGGTATCGGTGTATTCAAACCCAGTGGTAAAAGCCAACTCCGCCGTTTTCCCGATGTCATGCAGGAACAGTCCGGCCAATACCAGGTCCTGATCGATATCCGGATAGCGCGGACAGACCACCAGGGCCAGTTCCAGCAGGCTCAGCGTGTGTTCCAACAGGCCGCCGATCCAGGCGTGGTGCATACTCTGGGCCGCTGGAGAAAGCGAAAAACGCTTCATCAGTTCCGGATCATCCACAAACGAGGCTATGAGCTGGGCCAGGTCCTTGTCGTTGATCTTGCCCAGAATTGCCCGCACCCGGGCCAACATCTCCGGCACATTCTTCTGCGTATGCTTGAGAAGCTCCGCCAGATTGAGCTTGGAAGCATCCTCAATTTTCTGCATCGCCTCGGCAACCAGCTGCAAATGACCCTGATAATTCTCCACCCGTCCGCGCACCTGCACGTAGCCTGTGCCAGGCAGGCGGTCATACAATTCACGGGCGATGTTCCACATGCGGCAATGAATTCGCCCGGTGGCATCGGAACATTCCGCCTTTAAATATGGCTTGTTGGAGGTAGTGGTCCCAAGCTGTTTGCCACCCAGCACAAAGGCCTGATCCACAACATCTCCTTCACGGAGTTGGGAAATAGCAATGCGCGTCATGATAATCCTTCCAATGTTCAAAAGCCCAGAGCCTCAAACTCTACGCGAACCCAGGTTTTTGTACAACCACAACTTTCACGGACCGTGCGCCTGGAGCGTCACCCCCGCCGCCATGGCCGTCAGCCCGTCCGGGAAACCTAAAATTGCCCTTTTTCTAAGAGGTGGATAGTATGATCTCCGGACAGGTCCGTTGGAGGCCTGCCTGGCCCATAGGGTCGGATAATATTGTAAAAACTGCCAGGTAAAAACGCCATGTCAATTATTCCACGGCTTGAATATCCCCGTCCACAGTTTTGCCGCCCTGTGTGATGTGCTGCTGGATAATTCTCGCATGTTCGGCTATTGCTATACGCAGTTGACGGATGTTTTTCAGGAACAAAATGGAATTTTCACCTTTGAACGCCACGCCAAGTTTGATCTGGCCAAGGTACGCGGCATTCAGCAGCGAATAGCTGCGTTTGAGGCCGGCTGCAGTTGAATGGCGGCGGCATCCACCTAAAATATGAATTGGAGCCTTCATGAAACTTGTCCTCCATATGATCGGCAATGCCCATCTGGATCCCGCCTGGCTGTGGACTTGGCCGGACGGCGTGGATGAATCCATTAATACGTGCCGCACCGCGTGCGATCTGCTGGATTTATACCCGGATCTGCACATCACCCGCGGTGAAGCGTGGGTGTATGATCAGGTGCGCAAGGCCGATCCGCATACGTTTGGGCGCATTCAGGCCCACGTCCGCGCGGGGCGGTGGCATATCGTCAATGGCTGGTGGATTCAACCTGATTGCAATCTGCCGGGCGAAGCGTCATTTCTCAAGCAGGCCGAAATCGGCGGCCACTTTTTTCAGGAATATTTCGGCGTTCATGTGGATGTCGGTTACAACGTGGATTCCTTCGGCCACTGCGCCATGCTGCCCAGTTATCTCACCCGTACCGGCATGAATGCGTATGTCTTTATGCGGCCACAAGCAACGGAAAAAGTACTTCCGTCGGATCTGTTTCAGTGGCAAAGCCCGATCGGTGATACGGTAACGGCATTCCGCATTTCCACAGCCTACCTGGCCACCAGTGTGTCCGGTCTAATCAGCAATATCCACGCGACTGTGGCTGCCGCGGACCGCCGCGTAGGCCACGCCATGTGTTTTTATGGTGTGGGTGATCATGGTGGCGGACCGACCCGGGCCCAGATCGAATGGATTCGGGCGCACCGGCAGTTCTCTGCGGATGTGGAGTTGCGTTTCAGCCATCCCCGGGCATTTTTCGATGCGGTGCGGGAAAAGACCTCGCAATTGCCGCTGGTTGTGGGTGAATTACAGCTGCATGCGGTAGGCTGTTACACCGCGGTCCGTGCTATCAAACAGGGCGTGCGGCAGGGCGAGGCTGCGTTAATACAGGCCGACATTGCGGCCCATGATCTGCCGGCACCTCAGGTTCCAGACGTACGCCAAAAGCTTCGGGAAGCATGGCTGCGGCTGCTCTTTAATGAATTTCATGATGTGCTGGGAGGCAGCTGTATTGATACAGCCTGTCGGCAGAGCATCGATGACCTGGGCTATGTCCGATCTGTGGCCCGCGAGGTTCTTGTAGATATCACCCGCAGAAATATGACCGGCCTGCCCCCCTGCCCCCGTCCACGACTGGTGATCTGCAATCCTTCGGAAAAACCGTGGATCGGACTGGCTGAGTTTGAGCCTTATCTACCGGTGAACGGACAATCACCGGAATTTATATTGCGCGATGAAGATGGCGCGGTAGTGCCATCCCAGAATATCGTGGCGGACGCTGCATCAGATATGACGCGCAGAACATTATTCCCAGTACGGGTGCCCGCCAAAGGGCGACAAATCCTGCAACTTTACCGCGGGGCCGCCGCTGTGCCGAAAGCTTCCCCTCTTAAGGTACAAGTTGACACCATGGGCCACCAGCAGTGCCAACTCCGCGTTGGGCCCACCGGTGTGGAACAATTGAGCTTTCGTTCCCAGGCCATGCTTGGCACCGGCGGAGTACAGATCGCCGTGCTGGAGGATTCATCTGATACCTGGTCGCACGGTGTGGTCGGCTACCAGGGTCCGCTGCTGGGAACTTTTACCGCAACCACACCCTGGCGCATTCGTGAACAGGGACCGCTGCGCGTGGCTCTGGAAAATTCCTTCAGCTTCCAGGGCAGCCGCCTACACTGGATTGTTTTGCTGGAACAAGATTCACCGATGATTCAGATGAAGCTGCGGCTGTATTGGCATGGGTCCCGCCAGATAGTGAAGTTGCTTTTACCGGCGGGCTTTTTGGTCCAGTCGCGGCGTGATGGCACTCCGGGGGCTTTGATTGACAGACCCTTGGATGGGCAGGAATATCCGCTGCGGGATGTGGTGACGCTGCAAGGTCAGGGCCGGTCATTGGCCATGGTGAGTGCGGATATCTCCGGAGTGGATGTACAGGCCGATGGCCTTCTTCGCGCCACCCTGCTGCGCTGCCCCTACTATGCCAACCATGATCCCTTTGTGGTGCCGCCGACAAGCACCTTTCCGATCACGGATCAGGGAATGCATGAGTACGCGGTAGCCATTCTGGCCGGTACGACCGATCTGGCCACACCGGCTTTGGATGTTGCCCACCGCATGACCTTTCCGCTGTGGATTTCGCAAGCCACCCAGGGCATGGCAGCCGGCTGGACCTACGACCCGGATCAGGCCGTCGCTGCCCGTCCGGAAGAACCACCGATCATGCCTCTTGAAGCCGTCGGGGCCTGCGAACTCAGTCATCAGCTCGCGGATCCCCAGGCGGTGGAACTCCTGGCCAGTGAAACCGTTTGTCCGCAGTGGCCGGGAGAAAAGCTGATGGTTACCGCAGCAGCCGGCATCGCCATCAATTGGTTGATGCCCTGCGATGCACGCTATGGTATCACCACCGGATACGTGGAAGGTGGAGAGTTTGGAGGCTTGGATATGTATGCGGATGGAAAACTTCTGGGCCGTCTCGAGGCGGATGGCAGCGGACCGCGGGGCGTGTCGCGGGCGATCGTGACGGCAGCGGCACTGCCTGCAGGCCAACGGCGGCTGGAGCTGCGCCGCCGTGGCGGCGGCAAAACGGCGGTTGGTTTTATGGAATGCGTGCCGGTGCTGCGCGATATTGGTGGAGAATCATGGACGGCGGTGGGTCCATTTACGTATGATTTAAAATCCGGCCTTGCGCCGGAGCAACTGCTGGAAACCATGGTCTATGCACCGGAATCAACACGCGATTTTGAAACCGCCGTGGCTTTGGATCAACAAACCACCGCACGCTGGACCCGGATGAACGCCTGTGGGAATTACGTGGACTTTAAAAAAGTTTTTGGTGCCGGCGAAGGTTCGATTTATTATGCCGCCACGTATTTATTTTCGCCGCGCCCCTATCGCGTGCGGTTGCGCTACGGAATGGACTATTACCTGCGGATGTGGCTCAATGGTAAACTCGTGCTGCCATTCGCCCGGGGTCATGGACCGGCCTGCAAGGGGCAGTTTTTTCTCGATGTGGATTTGCCTGCCGGACAAAGTGAGTTATTGGTTAAAGTAGCTGCGGGGTCGTCCGGCAGTGGGTTTTGGATGGCGGTCAGCGATCTGGAGGATATAGTCGTCAGGGCCGGGCCGTATCCTGGCGGCGCGTCCGGTTTGCATCAAG
>JAKAYZ010000139.1 GCA_021816165.1 Planctomycetota bacterium
TAGGTTTCCCCATCGCTTGAGCACGCCTGATGCACCTGGTTCATCGGCATCAAATGAGCGTTCGTACTGAGGAGCTTTTCTGTGCGGCATAAATGCCCGCTCCATGGTGGTGCATTTACCAGGCTCACATTCCGCGATTTTAACCCCGCCTTGACCGCGTTGGATTCCTTACCGCGCACGATGCGGTCGGACTCCAACGGACGGACAAATGCAGGTCCGTTATTCCTGGCGCAGGGGGCGACGAGCTACCGCCGTGCGCACAGAGTCAGCAGTGCCGCTGATTTTCGCATGGCCATTGAACGACTGCCCGTAAACCCGGCTCGCCATGTTCCGCCAAGGCGGACATTTCTATTGTGGCTTGACACCCGCGTTTTGGACTTTTGCGGTTTTTTCTTATTCGGGGTATACTGCGGAGCTTTGAATTTGTTAATGGACGGTTAACATACTGAGGATTTGAACATGGCACGCAGAAAGAGAAATCATAAGTTACGTTGGGCTGGCAAGGCCGCTAATCATGGCCGCAAGCCCAGCCGCGGTCGGATCAAAGGGTGGAGCGCTAAGCACTACGGTCTGTAATACAGGCTTGGAAATCCTTGAAAAATTCAGGATAGGTCTTGGCCGCACACTGAGGGTTCTCAATTTCAATACCGGCAATGCGCGTTGCGGCAACCGCAAAGGCCATAGCCATGCGATGGTCGTCATAGGTGCTGATACGGGCTGCGTGCGGTTTGGCCGGCGGATCGATGACAATGCTGTCGGTCGTGGTGGAAACCACCGCACCTAGTTTGGTGAGTTCCTTTTCCAGGGCACTGAGCCGGTCCGTTTCCTTCACCCGCAAATTTCCGACATTCAATATCCGCGTTGGCCCCTGGGCAAACAGGGCCACGACCGCCAATGTTTGAACCATATCTGGAATACCATTCATATTGATGGTAATACCGGTGAGATTGCGGCAGCCCCCCAGATGAATGGCATCTGATTCCATCATCATGTTGGCACCCATTTGCCGCAACACATCGGCAAACAAAACGTCTCCCTGCAGGGAATTTCTACCCAACCCCTGTATCGTGACCTGTGAACCGGGGCATATGGCGGCGGCGGCAAGGAAATAACTGGCATTGCTGGCGTCCGGCTCAATGGCGTATTGCCGGCCCTGATAGCCAACGCCATTGGGGATATGAATAACCCGATTCGCGGCGGCGTTATCGGCCATGCGCGCGGTCTGACTGATCACGCCGAACTGCTCCATCATAGCCAAGGTCATGCGAACATAAGGTTCACTGGTAACCGGCCCGATTAATTCGACATTCACAGCGGTGCGGGCCAATGGAGCGGCCATAAGAATCGCGGAAATATACTGGCTGCTTTGCGTGGCGGAAAACCGGCAGGTACCGCCGGCCAAGCCCCCTCCCACACGAACCGGCGGATAGCCGGACTGCCCGGCATAATCAGCCGTGGCACCGATGGCTCGCAACGCGGTAACGAGTTCGCCAATCGGGCGTTGTCTCATGCGTTCCACACCATCCAGGACATATTGCCCTTCCGCGGCGGAACACATGGCCGCAAGAAAGCGAATCGTCGTACCGGAATTGCCGCAAAACAGTTCAGCCGACGCATTGGGTATCTTTCCGCCCAGGCCTTGAATGGTAATACTGTGTCCCGGCTGATCCACGCTTAAGGCAAAGCCCAGCTTTTGCAGAGATTCGATCATACGCTGGGTGTCATCGGCAAACAGCACGCCGGTCAGCATGCTTGTACCGTTGGCCATGGCCGCCAAAGGCAGCGCCCGGTTGGTAATGCTTTTACTGCCCGCAATACGCGGTGAGGCCTTAAAGGGCCGCATTGGCGGGATGATGGTCATGAGGTCTGGGCTTGGATCGGGCATAAAGGCAACAACGCTTCCCGTGAGACTGCCGGATTAACGGGTTTGCAGAGCGGAAATCCGGTGCGGAATGACAATTTTGGGAAAAAGCTTCTGCACCGCGCCCGGCTGCCCCTGCGCACCGGTAATGCCATTTACAGCCAGAAGAATTGCGGCTGGATCACTCTGGGCATTGAGGCCCGTGAGTGAAAAATTAGTCGTTCCGGTAATCGCATTCATGGCATCGGCGGCGTTGTTGATAGCGCTGAACGCAGAGAGTTTTTGCTTACGATCTAAAAGTCCGGCACTTAAATATTGTGCCGTATCACTCATCAAAATCGACAGGGTATTGATGGCCTCCGCTTTTTGAGTATCCGTCAACGTTGAACCGCGCCGGGCCGCATCAGCCAGGTTGGCCGCCAGGCCACTGGTGATGTCCAGGTTGTTGGGCACCACATCATCATAACCGACAATACCGCGGGCAATCGCGTTGGAAATCAGATTTGCCAAGCCGGTGGGCAGAGGGTTCTGCGTTAACAGAACTTTGCTCATTTCCTCAGCAACCAGCGGATCTGATTCAGCAGCCAGAGCCTGTTGCACAGCGGCAACGGCCTGCTGATACGCCGGTCCGATGGACATCAGGGGCGTAAAAATATGCCCCATTCCCTTGGCTCCCCAATAGCGAACGGCCGGGTTGGCATTGGTTAAGGCCGTCTGCAGCGGTGCCTGCATACTGATGTCGCCAATCGAACCAATTGTGATAGCGGCATTTAACGCCGTTTTCTTATTTGACAGCAGGGAAGTGAAGTCATTGGCTACCTGCGTTCCGAAATCGTAGGTGAATTCAGCGGAAGGCGGATTGGTGGTTGACTGCAGCGGGGCCAGCAGGCGCCGCCGCGCACGGACCATATCCGATTGATGCGCCGCAGCGGACATTTGCTGAGCATAATATTGCACAAATGCGGCAATTTTAGCCTGATCGGATGCGGTGGGAGTTCCGCGGGATGGGAGCGGCAGCGGCGGTGCCGCACCGTAAGCCAATTGCGTTAACAACAATCCCGCCGAACCCAGCAGGGATAACACCAAGCTTTTTTGCCGCTTAACCATCATTTCCATATCTCCGATGCGATGCAGGCCTGATCGACCCGTGCTGGATCAGCAGCGGGCATGATCATCATTCTCCGCCGAGCGCCGTCCGCACAATCCTGAACCGTAACACGCGCCGTGCCGCATGTCAAGATTCCAGTGCCTCAGGCATTACCCGGTTCATTGGTGGAATGGTCTTGAGATTGCGAATCCGGAGCCACTTTGCGGCGGCCTTTTCGCCGGGTTGCCGTCCGGCGTTTTGCAATCGCGGCACGCACGGCGGGTTTGACCATTACTGAGCCGGCGGCGTGCAGAGCCATGAGCTGATCCCGCAGTTGAGCCGCTTCTTCATATTTTTCTCCGGCCACCGCTTTTTTCAACAGCCGATGAAGTTCTTCACGCGGATCCGGCGGTAACTGCCGACGAATGTCATGGATCATATCCGCAAGAATCAGCGCCTCCGGCGATTGGCTGGCCGCCGGATTGCCATAGGTGCGAATCACATTTCTCAACGTGCCGCGGAGATACGCGATGGAGGTATTTACAAATCCGTCGCGCAGCGCCGCACAGGCGCGGGCACGCCCTTCCATCATGATAATATAGGGGCGATACTGCTCCAGAAGTTCGCGGTCCTGTTCGGTGGGACCAAAATCGCGACACAGATTCAAAATGCCGATATTGTGGCGCGTATCGCGCACCACACCGTCGTACTGGCCCAATACAAAAAGACTCAAATACCGGTGATAGAACATGGCGGATTCTTCGCGCAACCGCTGGCATTCCCGCCGGGTAAGTTGAAAGTCATTCTCGTTACCGGTACTTTCGCAATGCTTCTTCAGGCGATGAAGTTGATAATCCAGTTCCGAGGCGCATTTGTGTGGACGCCTGCCATCAGGCCGGCCGCTGACTTCCATCTGCAGCAGTCCGAGATCTAGACGCAACTGAATTTTGGCTTTACCGTCGCGTCCGCGGATAATGCGAACATTGACCTGTCCTGGTTCAAAACTCCAGCCGGAAAGAGCTGAGGATATATCAACACTCTCCGGATTTTTTGGCGCTCGCGGCATGTCGCACCTCCCGTAAAGTCACACCACCCTCATTCCTATTTTCAGATTATACCGTGTGGTACGCCGACTGCACGCAAAACTTGAGAAAAATTTGTCTCGTTCGAACTTTTTTGCGTCCCAAAACAAAAATGGTCCGGACGTTCCGCAGCGCATTGCGGCGCACGGACGCACCGCGCGACGAATCCGGACGCTTGGAGTTGAGAGAAAAATACCGCGGTCTGCTTCTCCGCCAACGATCCATGCCTCTTTGCCAGATCCTTTCGGTCCGGCCCACCAGTCGGAGAAGATTATGCGTCGGGCTTCGGCGCAAGATCCTGGCCATAGGTGAATTCATTGTACAGCCGGGCGTATTGGCCATGGAGTTCCAGGAGGCTCTGGTGCGTGCCTTGTTCAACAATGCGACCATGATCAAGAACCAGTACCTGATGCGCGCCGATGATCGTGCTTAAACGGTGCGCGACGATAAAGGTTGTGCGGTTTTCCACCAGGCGTTCCAGCGCATTCTGAATCAGAAGCTCGGTTTGTGTATCAATGGCACTGGTGGCTTCATCGAGAATCAATATGCGCGGATTGGCCAGAAATGCCCGACAGAAGCAGACCAGTTGCCGCTGCCCCAGGCTCAAAGATCCACCGCGCTCGCCCACGTTGGTCTGGAAGCCATCTTTAAGCCGGGCAAGAATATCATAACAGTCCAACTGGCGGGCGGCGTCATACACCTGCTGATCCGTGGCGTCCGGTCGCGTGTAACGGATGTTGTCCATGACCGTACCGGTAAATAGAAAATTGTTCTGTGATACAATGCCGGTTTGCCGGTGCAGGCTTTCACCCTGAATTTTCCGCAGGTCATAACCGTCAACGAGAATCCGTCCCCGCTGCGGCTGATAAAACCGGCAGATCAGACTGATCACCGTTGATTTGCCACACCCGGTATGTCCGACCAGTGCGACCGTCTGGCCCGGACGGGCTTGAAAATTAATATCATGCAGCACCGGCTTGGCGGGATCGTAGCCGAAACTTACATTCTCAAAATGCACGGTTCCGCGGATTTCCGGAAGCACGACGGCATCGGGTACGTCCGCCACCTGCGGCTTTTCCGCCAGCAGAATCTGCACTCTTTCCGCACACGCCATGGCCATCATGGTGTCGTTGTAAAAATTGCCGAAATTGATCACCGGCCCCATAAACCAGTCCCAGTAAACATACAGCGCCACGAGTTCGCCGACTTTAAAGCGTTGCGGGGCCGGATCATTGGCGGTGTGAAATACCAGCCAGGTGCCAAAAAGCAGAATGATCACCTTGCCCAAAAAACCCACGACTCCCAGCAGGGGCTGATAAATACCATTAATACAGGCGGCACGCATGTTATTGGCGGTGTTGGTGCTTTGCAGATCATTGAACACATCGAGATTCTGATTCTGCCGGTTAAATGCGGTCACCACTCGCATACCGGAAATGTTTTCCGCCAGATTGGTACTCACGCGGGTATACCCTTCGCGCGTCATGCGCCAGGCGATACCAACCTTGCGGCGGTAGAAATTGTTCATCAAATAAAGGACCGGCCCCAGCCAGAGCACCGCGAGGCCGATTCGCCAGTCCATCAACATGATGATCGTTGCGGCAATGAGCATCATGGTAATATTGGAAAATGCGGTATTGATACCCCATACAATGAAATTGGACATGGAATCAATATCGCTGGTGCCGCGGGTTAAAATGCGGCCAAAACGGGTTTTGTCATAAAAATTCATGGACAGCTCCTGCAGGTGCGCAAAAACCGCCCGGCGCAGCGTGAAGATCACTTTTTGCCCGATCAGCGTTGTGTAATAAATACCGAATCGTTGCAGCAGCAGGGCCGCCGTCATGGTTAAAGCCCAGGCGAAAATGGTGGAACTGATATTCAAATACGCCAGGTCCCGGTGCCCGAGTTGTGCAAGCGAACCGGCGGCACCGGCGTTAAACCAGCCGACCATATTAATGATATAAGATGTAAATATATTGGGGTGTTTTCCCGGTATATCCATGTCCACAAGCTGCTGCATATAGCGCGGCGTGATCATTTCCAGCAAATTGACGGCCGTGCCGACCATGGTGGTGAGAATATACGCATTGCGGTAGGGTCGCATCCAGCCCAGAACACCGCGAAGAACCTTGCGGTCAATGGGTTTGTAATCCAACTCCGCATCCTGATCGGATGACAGATTTGCGCCCTGTGCGGCAGTAGCGCGTGGCGTTGAAGAGGTGAGCGTCCGCCTGGCTCGGCGCTTAAATGGAAATGTCGCCTTCATCGTGCTTCCTCCGCCACGGCCCGCCGGGATATTGAGTCCAGGGGAGGTAAAACGCCCGGGCCCCCTCCCACAAGCTGGACTTCCGCAATTTCGCGGTAATGCCCCTGCTGCCGCAGCAGTTCATCATGCGTGCCGGCCTGCGTGATTTCTCCCTGCTCCAGCACCAGCACCAGATCAGCCGCTTTAACCGTACTTAAGCGATG
>JAKAYZ010000140.1 GCA_021816165.1 Planctomycetota bacterium
GGTCCGAGTGAGCCAGCCCGGCGTGAGTCCCAGCATTTGTTGCCGCCAATGCTTCGGGTCACTTTTCTTTATAGCCGCCCGGAAATTACGTATCCACCTTCGGCTGGTATAATTGCGGGTCACGAACGTCGCCCGCACGCTTAGCGCCCGAATTTTCCGCGCATACGCCTGAAACACCGCCGCCCATTGCGCTTGCGTTAACATCGGCCGTTTGGCGGTAGCGGCTGGGGCCAGGGCAGCTGCCGGAATAGCCGCAATCTTTGGCGGCAGGGGTGTGGGGGGATTGTGATTTGCCAGCACCGCAGCCACGCCCGTGGCAACCAGCCCCACCGCCAACACAACACCCACGGCTCCAATCGCAACTTCGCTGCTGCTGATTGTTTTCACCGCCAGTTTTGCTACGAGTTTTTTCTGCCCCGCTGACATGGCCGTTGCCGCGGTCCCATGGGTCGCATGCGCCAGCACCGCCGCCATCAGTTTCCCCGGCGCGGGCTGCACAAGTTTTTCAGTCAGTATGGCTGCCAGGGCGTCAGCAGTCAGAGCTACGCCTTTCGCTGCCATGCGTGCCCGTAGCTTTTCCACTGCACGCTGCACCCGCTTTTTTGCCGCTTCTTCGCTGATGTCCAGTTGCATGCCGACTTCGGCAAAGCTGCACCGCTGGTAATAGCGAAGCAGCACTGCAGCTCGATCCGCCTCGCCCAAAGCTGCAAGGTGTTCGTCCAGCAGCGGCAGAAGTTCCTCTTCCGGCGTTGGCACCCCCAGCACTGATTCAGTCCGGCGGCTGCCCGCTGTAAACTCATGTCGCCGCCGCGTCTGCGCATCACGCAGCGCACTGCGGCAGCAGTAACGCGCGGTCTTAAACAACCAGCCCGACATGTTGACCCCCTGCGGCAATTGCTTCGCTTTTCTAATCAGAATCAAGAATACTGTTTGTGTAACATCCTCCGCCATCGCCGCATCACGCACAGACCGCCGACACAACGAATAAACCCAATCCAGATGCTGCCGAACCAACACCGGCAATTCCCCACTGCCCGCATCATCGACACGCGATTCCGCCATCTCGTGGCTATCAATCATCTGAAAAACTCCGTTCCCTTTGCAATAGCTCTTCGCAGTAGACGACCACCAACCGGACGCCCGCCGATCTGCGACCTTAAGAATCTGGAACCTGGTACCTGGAATTTAGCATCTCGCATTCGGCATCCAGCAATAGCAGTGCCTGAAATCATTCTAACTCCCGCGCCCCCATAACCTCGTGCCTTTCACCCCCGGCCGAGCTGGCGGCCTTGTGGTGTATCGGGCACCGGCGCTGTGAGCGGTGTTCTAACTCCTAGCTTCTAGCTCCTTTCATCCTCGTAAAAGGTACCTGACACCTTTTCCGCGCGTTTCACACGCTGTAACCCGTCCCCTGTCCCCTGTAACCTAAGTCACTTCCTCTCTCGTATTATCTCACGCCAAGTCAATTCGGGACATTTTTATTTCCTTTTTCCGCCGGCGACGCTGAACCGCAGGCATCTTGTCTGTCGCTGCAGCGGCATTCACCGAAGAAATGCGGAATTCCAAAGGAATGCACATTGGTTATGAGCGCCGTGTCGTTGCGCCAATGTGGTGAATCTCACTGATCACGGATCAATGATCACCGATCAAGATGTTACGAATTTCCGAAAATCCGTTCGTTGATCAGTGCTCATGGGTCATTGAAAAGGCACGGAATCAACGATTACCAAGGGGTTTGTGAACCCCCCGAAAACATGAGGCCGCTGGGGATCGAACCCAGTGACAATGTGGCAAAAACCCTTGAATACACGCATGGTTCGCGTGCCAACCCCCCTGCGAGTGTGACCAAAAACGTGAAAAGAATGGTTTCCAGCGATCTCCGACTTGCTGCGCTTATTGGAGCATGGCCATCGCTTCCAGAAGCGGTTAAGGCTGGCATTGCGGCGATGGTGGCTGCGTCAAAATGATTGTTGCCCGGCGTTGTGCCGCCTGGCCGGTTTTTTACGGGCGGCGATTTACAGAAAGGGGCCGATATGGCCATGAGAAAAATTCGGATCGGTGACTTTGTAACGGAAGATTGCGGGGATATTGTTACCCAGCGAGAATATGGCAGCGTACTTCGTGTCGAATTGTTTACCCCTGATGGCGTTTATGCTGTCTGCACAGACGCCGACGGGGGATACCATGGCTTTGGTGTGTCAAAACTGGTTCATGTAATCGGGCATTGGAATGATCGTGCGTCCGCCAAGCTGCGGCGGCGCAAGACAAAGCGGGCGTTACGGATTCCCAAGGCCGCGTAACGGGTTGAAGCTGCGGGCGTGCGATGACGCTGCGGTTCGGACAGTAGCGGCCCTTTTGACATTCCAGCGGGCGGCCACTGTCGGTAACTCGTGAAAATGCCCTTGGAACCGTAGCGGCTTTATTTAGGCATACCCCCCACGCCCCGACTTTTACAATTTTCCGGATTTTCCTTGTACGCTGGGGGGTGCTATGCAAAAGTCGCGGGGCATACGCAGCCCAAAGCGGCTCCAGTGCTAAACAAAATAGCGATTTATCGCAAATTGTGAAGGTGGCCAAGATGGGCCGGTTATTGCCGATCCGGAGCCTGCACATCGTGAAAATGGATGGAATCAGCAGCATTCCGCCCTGTTTGCGGGCGGTTTTGGATCCGCCGCGTTGTGAGTGATCGGGCTGGGGGTATAATTCCGGGCGACGCAGATCACCTGCGGCGCGGTTATGCACGTTTGATTTGAGGTGTGAAATGGCAGATATGGCCGGTGAGATTTGCGCCAACTGTGGACGGCAGATCGGCAAGCTGGAAACTCCCATGGTGTGGAAACAGGATGTGGTGTGCCAAGCTTGCCATAAGCTGCTACGCCAGGAGGGCCACGCACAACAACAGCGGGAATCAGACTGGTTATTCAATTGCCCGCAGGCCGCCGTAAAGAAGGGTGTTATCAGAATTGAAAAGGTGAGCATTAACCCCGCAGACCTTGTGGGCATTTTAGCCAAGAATTACCGGAGGTCTTTCACTACCATTCAAATTTATCGCGTCGATTTGGCTATGCCATTCGGTCATTACCACCGGGTGGAGTTTAGGAATGCGACAGACGCAATCGCGTTTTGCCAGGCGGTTAGTGCGGTAACTGGGCTGCCAGTTACCAATTGGAGGCCGCCGGATGTAACCTTTTTTGTTCCGCTTTCATAGGGTGGAACGCTGGTGGGTTACCAGCCGTGGCTAAAACCTGCCCCTGTAACCAACTCGTGGAAACGGCTTTGCGATGGGAGCGGTTTTCGCGACAGGGGGCCGACGCGGTGGGTGAGACGTGAGCGATAATCGTGCACTTCGGGGTACCAGATTGCACCTGTTGTAATTTCGGTGTTGTAAGTCTGGAAGGATTGTTACAGTAATCCCAGTGGGACGGTTGCGGGGTAGCTCCCCGATAATCGGCCCGGGCACATTGCCGGCGAATCAACCCCGCCCAGTGTGTCCGGGCCTGCCCGTCCGAACAAGGGTTGAAACAATGTCGGATCATCAATCGGAATTAGCTTCCCAAGCGTTGTGTGGCTGGATCAAGGCCCGTTGTTTTTTCCTTGACTCCCTGCGGGTCTTAATGGGCCTACGATGCAGGCTGGAGCTTCGCCCGACCCCTATCGGAATAATCCTTACGCTAGTCCTGCCGGATGGCCGGAAGTTTGGCCACGATGTGTGCATCATTGCTGATGGGTGCCAGGACTTGGGTAGGCGATGGGATATGGTTTGCGGCCATCTTGTTGATGCTTCCGACCTTACCCCCTACTCGCCAATGGAGATGGGGCGCGATTATCTTTCTAATGTGTTCAGCAGCGGGTTGGCGTTTCTTCACGCTACAGCGGATGCGTGCAAGTGGCCTGGCGTTGACGCTGGCCGACTGGATGCGATTAAGGAGGCGAGGGCTTGGGTTGCTGAAACAATGCGTGACCCGAATTGTGAATACCCGCTTGTGCCCGGATCGCTTTGGAGCCTGCCCGCTGACGGCGGACTTTATTTCAAGGCCATGGAAATAGAGGAAAAGCGTTACGAGCGTTGCCGGCAGGCGATTCGCTTGGTTGTATGCGATTCGGAAATCGTGGCGGGCAGTATTCCGGCAGAAAAGACGCCGAGTGTTGCGGCGGTTGTTGCCCCTGCGGTGGCTGCGACGCGGGAAACGAAGTCGGAATGCACGAAGCGCAAGGTGCGGGAGTTGACCGAGCCTTACATTGCGGAAGACCCGGACGCACTTCTGAAGGAACTGGCCGCGCGGGTTCCAACGAACGTATGCGGAACGTATCAGGCAAAGAAGTATATCCGCGAGCTTGCCGACGATGGAACCATTCCGAGAACGTGGGGCACAAGCGTTGACCCACAGCGTATGCTGAGTAGCGTGCGGAGGGCTGCCGCCAGCCGCCGCGCGAAGATCGTAAAATAGTGTGGGGTTTTGAGAGAGGAAAAAACCAACAAGATTTTTGCGAGTGCACGCGAACCATGCTGTTTACGCGGGTTTTTTGCGCGCCAGTATCGGGTTTTTGTCCTAAAAACCCAACGCAAAAACCAACGCCGCTATGTGCATTAGAGGCCAGCGCTGTGCAGGCCTTTCTAACATGGAGCGAATAATGAGTACTCAATTCCCCCTGTCGAAAACCCCGGCGGAATATCTTTCCGTGCGCCAGGTGGCAGAACTGCTGGGCGTAACCACGAGAACAATCTGGAAGCTTTCCGCCGCAAGGAAATTTCCCGCGCCGGTACGGCTAACGCCACGGTTGCCGCGATGGAAACGCGCCGAAATTGATGCCCATATTGAGGCTTTAGCTGCGGTTATTTCTTAAAAAAACGCCGCCGGTGCTGGCAGGCATTCCGGCGGCAAATTTCAGGAGCTTAATGATTTTATCCAATAATTCTGGTGGGGCAAATCCACCGTTGGCTGCGCGGCTGGCCGAGGCGGAACAAAAGGCCATTCTTTCTGTTGTGTCGCATGTTGATTCGACGCCCAGGGGGCGTGAACGCCGGGTTAATATCGCGGCGGATTTTGTCGCGCGGTTGTCGCAATACAGGTGGGGTGGGCAACGCAACACGGACATTTACGGGGCCATTTCCCGGCTGGCGACTGCTGGGACAATGCCGCTGGCTGGGCTAGTGGAATCGGAGCTGCGCCGGTGCAAGAACGCGGAGGCCGCCGATTGGATCCGCGAGCATAGCGCTGGTTTGTTCAGCGACGCGCAGGCTGAATACTGGATCGGCCAGGTACTGGAGCTTGGCCGTACTGCTGCGATTTACAGCGGCGCCGCCCGCGTGCAGGGTGCGTTGGATGCTAACCAAACCATTACCGATGTCGCACCGATCATCGCAGAAATTAATGCCGCTGCGGATCCGGTGGAACCATCGCCGACAATTTTTGACATTGCGGTAAACGCTACCGACCAACTGTCTGATCCGGAGCCGATGGCCGAGCCGGTCATTGACGGTGGCCTGCGCCGTGGCGAGGTTGGGCTTTGGACTGGGGCGACAAAGACCGCAAAAAGTTGGTCAATCCTGCATTGGCATTGCGCCATTGCGGCGGGCGTCCCATGTTTTGGGTATGGGTGCCGCCGGGGTAACGGGCTTCTGATTGATGGGGAATTGGCCAGGCCGACCATCTTCCACCGATTACGAAAGGTGGCCGATCAGTATGATGGCATTGACCTTTCCGGATTAAAGATCGTCCCGTTGCGTGAAAAACCAATGGATATTGACGGCTTACTTCGGCTGCTGCGCGATGTCCAGCCCGGGCAATTTGATTTCATCACCATTGATCCAATCTTCAAATTGTTGCCCGCCGATGCGGACGAAAACAACAACGCTTTCATTGCGAGCTTTTTCACCAAGCTGATTGTCGCAGCAACGCGGATGGACTGTGCAATCCTCTGCGTCCACCATCAAAGCAAAGGCAATCAGGCGGGCAAATCTGTGGCCGATCTGGGAAGCGGGGCTGGTGCCCAAAGCCGTGCAGTGGACTGGCATTGTGGGCTTCGGGAACACGCCGAGGCCGGATGCGTGAGTTTGCATACCATTTGCCGGTCATTCCCGCCGACTGATCCGAGTGTTTGGGATCTGAAGCCGCCGGCGATGGCGCAACGCTTTGAGTTGGACGCCGAGGATTTGAAACAACCAAAGGCACGGAAGGCTAAGACCGCCGAACCAAAGCCAGAAAAAGCCGCGCGCCCGAACTGGGAAACTGCTGCCAAGTTTGCCGGCGATGATCCGCGGGATGTCGCCTACTTTGCCGCCGAGTTGAATATCGGGGAAAGAAGATCTGTCGAATTGTTGAGGCAAGCTGTGGCCAAAAGGCGGTTGTATTTGTGGCCGCGCCAAGGCCGCAAAACGCATGACCGATGGGCGACGATTCCCGCGCCTTTAACCGAGCGCGAATGATGTGTGCGCGCACGTTTTTACCCTTATAGGTGCGAAAGCACCATAAGGGCAACGTCAGATGTCCACCCAC
>JAKAYZ010000141.1 GCA_021816165.1 Planctomycetota bacterium
CCTGTGGCATCGGTTGAACGCACGACGGTTGGTGTTTCTGTCCGGGTTGCTGACGGTTGCTGCCGTCGCGGTTGTGGCAGCGACCGTTTTATTCATAACCCCGGGTCGCCATCTGCAACCCACCCCCGACACGGCGTTGCGGATACTTGCGTCGCACGATGCCCAATGGGCGGATGTCAATAAAACCGGAAAATCTGGCCAGGTACATTCGCGAGGAAATATATCGCTGGTCCACGGGTTGGCTGAGGTGACACTGGCGAACGGCGTAAATCTGGTTTTGCTCTCGCCAGTCACCCTGCGAGTCCATTCACCCATCTATGTGACTTTGGTTTCCGGGCGATTGGTCGCCACCGTCCCGCACAAGGACATCGGCTTTACCGTCGCCACGACGCAGGGAGATATCACCGATCTCGGCACACAGTTTGGTGTTAAAGCGGGACCACAAAAACCCACCATTACCTGCGTCTTCAGGGGGTATGTGCGGGCCGCCATCAGAAATTCGGCCGGCCGGTTACTCGCCAGCCGTGTGCTTGTGGCCCGTCAAGCGGCGCGCATGGAGTTGACAGAGACCCACGGCAGGCCGCGGGCCGTGTTGTCGCTCATTCCCCCTCCGCCACTCGGTTTCATCACGCCCGAAAACCTTAAAAGTGCCATCAGATAGGCGGCTCGCCGAGCCATGACGTTGCCCCGCCAATGCACCGTTTTGCGGTCACCCACTGCGTATTGTGCCTGTGCATCGCCGGTGTGGCCGCGTGGCTTGTGCACGCTCGTTTTAACGCTTGGGCTTCAGACCCGGTCGCACCCCAGACCCGTCGGCAGAAGTCCAGCGGCCTGCCGATAAAACCGCTCAATGCCCAACAGAGACCGCGAAAAGAAACCCCGCCGCACATTGCGCTTATTATAAAAATTTTTACGCCGTAGCTAGTGGTAATGCCTGTTATTAAGTTTTATAATCAGGGCGTCTGGTGTGACTGCCAAGTCACAAGTCTTACGCTTGGCATTGCAGACACTGGTCGGTGTGCGGACAGCGATGATGGTTGTGGCAGCCGATGGAGAGTCGCGGAGATTGTGATATTGCGCCGGTGTGGACGGCGAGTTAGGCCCCAGCGGGGCGGGATTTGGCCTCGTGGACAAATACTTTAGGAGCTTTGTTTATGATTGCTGATCGACGATTCAAGTCACCAGTAGGCGTTCACCGCAAGGGTTTCACTCTTGTGGAACTGCTGGTTGTTATTTCAATCATCGCGCTGCTCATTGCCATATTATTGCCGGCGTTGGCGAAGGCAAAAGCCCAAGCGGTAAGCGTCGGGTGCGCGGCCAACTTGCATTCCATCGGACAAATGCTGGCTGAATACGAAACGTCCTTCAACGATTCTATACCGTTTGGCATTTACGACGACCCGAACTTGTACCCCGGAAATCCCGATGGGGCACACCCCAGCTACTGGCTGCCGTCGCCGGTTGGCTGGGCAACATTGCTTTACAGTTATAACTCCGGCCACTCAATGCAACTTATGTGCGACCCGGCCGATACGGCGTGGGGTGGGACGGGGCCTGCAA
This sequence comes from Planctomycetota bacterium, assembly GCA_021816165.1. The sequence continues at coordinate 1,561 of JAKAYZ010000141.1, forward strand.
TGGATGTCAATTCATGGTCGGAGCAGTTTCTAAAGACATTTGTCTGCCCGGCCACAATTGTTCCAGATGTACCGTTCACTGGGTGGGAGGTTAATGGGGTGGAAGTGGTTGGGAATTTTGGTAGTACTTACTCCGCCAATCCCAATTTCTTCCTTTACTACGGCACCCCCACGACGGGTTCTACAAAGCTGGACACCTGCTTTAAGGCCTCCAATGTTCAAACCCCTGCCGAAAGCCTTGCCGTTGGCGACGCGACACAATCGACGGATGGCGCGGGGTATTTCTCGAATGAGACCTTTGGATGGTGGGCACAAAACAGCACCATGAGTAATATTGGCTGGGACCCGATCATGGCGGGGGATTATAGGTACCCAACATTTATGATACCGTCAGACGGGCTTTTCGGTGGCACCGATTCGCAACTCGACAACAACGGCAGTGGATGGGAAACCGAGCTGAGATTCCGCCACGGCCAAGACGGTGACGCGCTCGGCTGGGCCAATGCCCTCTATTTTGACGGCCATGTGTCGGAAGTAGTAGCCAATTCCCTGCCGGCCGGGATGTCTCCGAGTCCGGCCAGCGAGGGCAGCGAGGATAATACCTTGCGAATTCTCAACGTTGTGAACCCGCAGCTCCCTTACGGATTTAATTGATAGCGGCAGCTCGGCCAAGCTGGCCGCAATGAAAACGATTTTGCCGCTCGGCGGGTGAAAGCCCGCCGAGCTTTTTTGTTCGCGTTCCCTACGATGCCTTACCGAAAGCTACCCACAGGGGGAGGCGAGCACCACTCAAGGGCCAAAGGCGGGATAAAACTCCGGTAAGCCACTCCAACCGGCAACCAGCAATTGCCCCGGTTCATACACCACTCGTACTGAAGTTAGATATCCAACTGCATGCCCGCCAATGGCCGAGACCGAATGTGGCTTCAAACGGTGCCCGGACCGCGTTAAAATCTTAAAAATAATCTTGCGAAATGATGTATCCGGAGTTACACTTCAAGAGCATAATCTGTTGGGAGTGTATACGATGTCAGGCGGGGTTCCCACCAAGGGGCGGCGCGGTGCATTCACCCTGATTGAATTGACGGTTGTATTGGCGGCCGTTGCCGTCCTTGTTGCCTTGCTTCTGTCGGCCCTCGGCCGGGCCAGGTCGGTAGCCCAGATGGCACTCTGCGCTTCAAATCTGCAGCAGATGGGGGTCGCAACCCAAATGTACCTCGATGCGTGGAATTGCTATCCCGGCAACGCCGCGACTTTGGCCAACGGGGAAAGTTTTTCCATCTGGCAGCCCCGCTTGATGCTGTTTATGGCCAACAACCCGGCCGTTTTCTACTGCCCGGCCGAGCCTATTTCGGAGGAATGGTGGAACACCTTTGCGTCAGCCCAGAACAGCAAGGGCGTGTCGGTTTATGCGTCGTCCGAAGAGATGGGTTATGGATATTTACCGGGGGAGGAATTATTAAATATTCCCCAATACTCCGCCGATGGTGAATATGCTAATTTTTCATATGGATACAACGTCTGGGGCACCGAGATTGGTACACATCGGCAACTCGGGCTTGGCACGGGAACCTATCTGGTTGGAAAAGCGCACAACGCCCAACCAATCGCATCAGAAGTCGTTGATCCCGAGGATATGATTGAGATAACGGATCGGGAATATTATGCCAAGCCGCAATACCCCTACGCCTACGAGGTGTGGCCTTCAAGACCGGATTTAAATCCTCCGTCAGATGTGCATGACGGCTGTTCCAATACGCTCTTCTGCGATGGCCATGTTGCAACGATCACGCAAACCCGGCTTACCGTGTTGAAGCGTGGCCAAAACCCCGATGCGATCGCAAACAATATGATGTGGAATATTGACCACCAATACCATAAGCCTTTCTGACCTACGCCGCACAAATATTCGCCCGTTACACCTGCTTTTTTACATATTGGCCAAGCCCGCCCGCGTGAAAATTTTAACTGAATCTGCCAAACAAACTTCCGTCGGTCGTTAAGATTTTAACATTCTGCAACGGTAAGAAGTGGTGGCGGACTAGCCCTGATTCGCACAGGTATTACAACCGTGCGGACTCGCGGCATTCAACCAGGGTGCACGAGCTGGGAGTTTCTAACACCGAGGCTGCGCCGCTGGATCGTATCTGGCTCCCTTCCGCTTGGTTTAACTTGTGAGGTCGACCCATGCCTGAAAACACTAAACCCGGTAGACGCCGCGGATTCACTATTGTGGAGCTATTGGTTGTTATTTCGATAATCGCCCTGCTCATCGCCCTTCTGCTACCCGCCTTGAGCAAGGCCCGGGCGTTGGCTAACGCGGTCGTTTGTGAATCAAATCTTCGGCAAATGGGCATCGCGAGCCAAATGTATATTTCGCAATGGAAGGAATACCCCGGCAATGCGGTGACGCTGTCCAGCGGCCAGAACTTTTCCATCTGGCAATCCAGGCTGATGATTTACATGTCTAATAACCCGGCAGTTTTCTACTGCCCAGCCGAGCCGATATCGGAGAATTGGTGGAATACCTATGTATCAACGCCCCCAATCACCGGAGACCCGTTCTATGCCAGCGCCGCCGACCTGGGTTTTGGCTATAAAATTGGCGAGCAACTGCTTTACATTCCAGCAATCGGTGCCAATGGGCTGCTTCAGAATTTTTCCTATGGCTACAACGTCTGGGGCGTGCAACACGGAGGATTTCCAGAGCTAGGCTTGGGTACCGGTCCATACTATCAATACCAAAACCAACCGGCCGCGTCCGCCGTCGTCGACCCCACACAGATGATTGAAATTACCGACCGGCAATATATGGTGCACCCTCTGTACAATTACGTCTATGAGGTTTGGCCATCAGAGCCACAGTACAATCCACCGTCTAATGTGCATGCGGGTGATTCCAATGTTCTATTCTGTGACGGGCATGTATCGCCATATCCCGAGACGGCCTTGGTGGATATAACCAGAGGCCAAAGCACCAGTGCCGTTAAGATGAACATGATGTGGAATATCGATCACCAGTATCATCTGCCGTTTTAGGTGTGGGCGGTGTGGTACCAAATTCCGGGGATTTCAGACCGGTGCGGTGTATTATAGAGTTTGTTGAGCAGTGATGCTTTTCCTTCTCCTTTTTACAGGTGGTGAATTCAATGCATAAATATTGGTTGCGGTTGGTACCGGTTCTTTTCGTTTCACTGGCTTTCAGCTTTGGCGGATGCAGCCAGATGCCTGCCAATTCGCTATCGTGGCACAAAAAGTTACATCACATACTGCCCCTGTACGGCGATCGCAATTGGATCGCGATTGTAGATTCCGCATACCCCGATCAAAGCCGCGCTGGTGTTGAGACGATCGTCACGCATCAGAGCATGTACAAGGTGCTTAAATATGTTCTTGCGGCGGTCGCCAAGGCACCCAACATCCGGGCCGAGGCCTATACCGACCGCGAGCTACAATTTGTCACCAATACCCAGGCACCCGGCATCGGAGCCTACCGCAAGGAAATCGACAGCATTCTCATGGCGGCTGGTGTTCCCCATCACCAGCGTATGCATATCAAAAGCATTCATCTGCTCAATGAGAAGGGGAAAATTTATAAAATCCTGATTCTGAAGACGAACCTGACTATGGCCTACACCTCGGTATTTTTGCACCTTAAGTGTGGATACTGGACCAACGCCGATGAGCGAGAACTGCGAAAAGTTATGGCCCAGGCCAAAGCCGGCAAATAAATCGTCTGCTGAAGACCGCTACGAAATAAGCCCCGCACTGCTGCTGCAGGTGGTCATCTGGTCTGTGAGATATAGTTCAACACCGAGGCTGACGTCGCATGACACATGACTCGACAGGCTCTGCGAACTATGAGGGTGATATCGCCTCCGAAAGGAGTTATGCGTGAGTGTACCTCGCGGGATTTTATTTTCCGCCAAATCGTTCTGGCTGGCAGCTTTCGCCATGCTGATTGCAGCGGCGGCTGTTCTGTGTACGGCACCCCGCGGAAGTAAAGCCGCACCGGTCGGGCGGAGCATACTCAAGCCGGCGCTCGCCGCGCTCCACTCTTACAGCTATGTCGGCAAACAGCAATTGATATTGCAGCCGGGAAAACAGGTGCAACTGATCAACCACCGGGGCGCTGGATGCCTGACTTACATGTGGTTTGCGGGTGGCTGGAAAGGGTTTGATCACACAGTTATTCGAATATACATCAATGGTTCAATCACGCCCTGCATAAGCATGCAGTTGGGTATGGGCCACGGCATGGGCTACCGGGTGGCCAAGCCATGGGGAGTGGGGACAATCGGCCAGACCGGCATCCCCTCGGGCGTGTATGACACGTACCAGATTCCATACCAGACATCGATTCGAGTAACCGCCCAGCTTGCTCCCGCCGTGAAGAAAACACCCCTCTTCTGGTGGATCATCCATGGAACCGACGGCATGAGGGTTCACCTTCACGGCGTTACGCTTCCCACCAATGCCCGGCTGTGTCTCTACAAAAAGGTAAACATACACGAAAAACCCCTCCAGTTTTTCACATTGTGCAGCGTCCGTGGCCCCGGCGAACTATTTGCCGTCGACATGAAGGGCGCAAGCCAAGGTAATTTCAATTACATGGAGGGATGTATGCGGGTGTTTATCAATCGATTAAAAACACCCGAATTTCTCTCCAGTGGCCTGGAGGATTTCTTTACTGGTACCGGCTATTTCAATTGGGGCATTTTTCATACACCTGTAGGCGGCTGCACCTATATCAACAATCAATCCCACGCCTTTTCCGCCTACCGTTTTTTTACACGCGATCCATTCTTTTTTCAGCACGGCATGAAACTGGTCTGCCGGGATGGCGAGCGATTGGGCGGGTATTTGTATTACAACCCGCAACCCGCCGTTTACACCACGTATACCTGGGTCTATCGCTGGTGATGGACTTTTTATTG
>JAKAYZ010000142.1 GCA_021816165.1 Planctomycetota bacterium
ATTCGCTGCACACCGGATTGCCGTGCGGCATCCAACACATACGCCAGCATGGGTCGCCCGCATATTTCATGCAGGACCTTGACCCGTTGACTTTTCATACGCGTAGATTTACCGGCAGCGAGGATAATAGCGGCTAAGGGCATTCAGCACCAACAAGTAGTCATGAACAGTACGGCTGTTTTACCGATTGGGATATCCAGTAATGTACGGTTAAAAGATCGCATGATTTAATTTGAAGTAGCACCCTTGTTTTCCGAGTGTCGCTCAAACAGGTTGGGCACCGGGGGTTCGATAGCAACGACGTATTCACCGAGGCTCTCTTCCCTCGGAGTTTCCAGGGAAAACCTTAGTTCGCCATGGGTGGCCAATACAAGATTTCCCAGATCCGCCACGATACGCGCCATGCGCTGCCCGGCGAAGCTAACCGATCCCGGCGATGACGCCAGAACAGCGCCATTCAATCGCACCGTTACATTCGCTGGAAAAGTATCCTCGTCGCCATTTCGCTTCTCAAGCACTGCCAGGACCATCAGACCCGGTAAAACCGCAGGCACACTGGCCAGTGTGAGCGAGTCTAATATCCCGATTGCAGAAGCGGCGTTGGAAAACGTATCCACAAGAACCTGTCGGCAAGCGACCAATAAGCGTACATCAGGCATTCGCCGCTCCCCAATGGCTGGCTGGCAATTGTGTTGCCACGATCTGCGGAGAGTGGAGCAATTCTTGAGGACTCCGCGTCTGTGATGACGGCACTATTCGGCTAAGCATGTAACCTTTGACAGCGCCAACCCAATGTAGGTCATCCGGTCCGCAGCGCCGGAGGGCACGGACGGCATCGGGGGTCTGCTTAATCCATAACGCAGCCATGATCAGGTAGAGCTTCGCGAGGTCGATTGGCTGGTCGGTGGTGCGGATAGCCTCAAATTGGCCAATCAATGCCTCTACCGATTGCTCGTGCGCAAGCCTTTGAACCAATGCCAACGGTCGCAGGTACCGTGCAATGTAGCCCGGCGTATTGGCATGAAGCACAATACTTCGCGCGTGCCCTAATTCCTCGGATTCATCAAGTACTTTCATCTTTCACCCTGAAGAATTTCACCTTCGATTGGTTGTATGGGCAGTCGTAAACACGGTGCAAAGCCTCCGAACCGGCTCCCCATTTACTGAATATCCATATTTCCGCCAAACGGCCCTGGCCATTCGCGGGTTTCACGTCAGCAACGACGCCGGAATGTTCCGCCTCGCCTTCAGCCGTTAAGTATAGTATGACATCACCGGGAAGTATATCCGGAAAAGGTATTTCGTGGAATCCATCATCTTTCAATATCGTTGTTATCGACGCCGAATCACTCACGTTCGTGCGCCGCCCCGCAAATGTAAGGCCATGGCAATTATAAACCGGCGATCCCTGGGTGGTCCGCCATCGCACGTTGACCCATTTTTTATCGGCAATTACTTGACGGTTTTGACTCGCGATAAAAGGGGATAGATGCCAATCCTGCTGGTTTGGAATATCCGTACCCTTCCGCGTGTGCAGCGTAATTCTCGAGCATGGCGGATTTCCAGATTGGTTAAGGATTATTGACACAGCCCGGTATTTCTCCCAAAATTCTCTTTGTTGAGCCACCGCAAAGGCACGGCTCCCGCCGGTATCTCGGATGTCTGATCAACTGGAATCGAGTAGGCTCCGCTCCCGTCAACGCCAGAAAAATCCGATGGGACGACAGGTAACGCAGAGCAGTAGACCGCAGGAGGAATTTTCCCGCTTCGGCGACAGCCACGCTTATGTCCCGGCCTTATGTGCTCTACTCTCTACTTTCTCCTGTCTCCTGCTCTATCGGGCCGCCGCCCGATTCTCCTGCTCTGTTTTGGCCTTCGGCCAAAACTGCGTTGAACAGGTGATCAGGTGAACAGGTGACCGCAGGTGGGATTTTCACCCTCCGGCGACAGCCACTCTTACGACCCAACCTTATGTGCTCTACTTCTCACCTGCTCTAAATTCACCTGCTCTGTTCTGGCTTTTAGCCAAAACTGGGGGATCTGGATTCGAACCAGAACAAGCAGAACCAAAATCTGCTGTGCTACCGTTACACCATCCCCCAAAAAGGGCTTTGCCACCTGTGATTCGCCCGTGCTCTTCGGCGTAGGCAATCGACCGCGACAAGTCCATTAGTTTATCCGACACGCCCGCTTGGGGTCAAACCGCAACTTCCGCCGACGAACCCAGGTCGTGCTAAGGCAGAAGCCGCCAGAGTGAGGACCAGAATCCGTGAGCAGCTTCGTAACGTTCGGCCAGTACGGTTTTTGCGTCCGCATTTCCTTCCGCCGCTGCTTTATGCCACCAAATAAAGGCAAGTCGTCGGCTCCGGTGGACGCCCTTGCCGTTATCATAAAGATACCCAAGCCCGTACATCGCCTCACTGTCTCCGGCGGCTGCGCCTCTTTTCCACCATGCTGCAGCCGTCTGATATTTCTTGGCAACGCCCCATCCATTCTGATAGAGCAATCCAATAGCGTACATCGCGGAGGGGCTCCCGGCTGCCGCGGCCTTCGTGTACCACTTCATTGCCTTCGCATAGCTTCGGGGTATACCCCGGCCGCTCCGGTACGAGGAGCCAACGGCGTACATTCCATCAGCGCTTCCCGCGTATGCAGCTTTTCGTGCCCAAGCCAGCGTTTTTCTTCGACTCTTCGGGACGCCCCAGCCGTGGTGGAAAAGGAACGAGATGGCATACATCGCGTCGCTGTTGCCGGATGAGGCTGCCATTCGATACCACGTCATCGCCTTCTGGTAACTCGTTTTTGCGCCCCATCCACGCAGATACAGGTTTCCCATAATGTACATTGCGGCGGCGTCGCCCGCCGCCGCCGCACGCCGGCATCGCTGCTTAGCCTTTCGATACCAGAACATTGCCTTGCTGCGGCTCTTCGCCACGCCCAATCCCTTCAGGTGGAGATACCCTACAACGACTGGAGCTTCGGGACTGCCCACGGCGCTCGCCTTCCGGCACCACGTCATTGCCTTCTGGTAATTTTTGGGGACACCCCAGCCACGCTGATAGCACACGCCAATCATGCACATTCCAGTCCCACTTCCCGCCTCCGCTGCCCGACGGTACCACCCCATCGCCTCGTGGGGATTCCGCGCCACGCCTAACCCTTTTTGATAAAGATGGCCGATGTAATTCAGCCCGTTGAGGCTGCCTCCCCTCGCCGCTTTTTTATACCAGAACATCGCCACGTGATAGTTGCGGGCAACGCCCCACCCCCGCTGGTAAAGAAATCCTACCGCGCACATCGCGTTAGCACTTCCCGCGTCAGCCGCATGCCGAAAGTACACCATTGCTTTTTTGTAATCCCGCGGCACACCCCATCCCATCGCGTAAACGGTACCCTTTGCCATTCCATCTCCCGCCGCCGATGATTTCTGCCACCACGCCCTCATTTTCCGATAGCTTAGCGGCACGCCCCAGCCGCGACGGTAAAGTGCGCCGAGGTGCCACATCGCCGCAGCATTTCCAGCCGTAGCGGCTTTCCGTAAGAGCTTTGCCGCCCTACTGTAATTGTGGCCACGCAGGGCGGAAAGGGCCGCCATGTAGTCGCGCCTATCGACGGAATCGATGGGTTTTTCCAGGGTTGCGCCCGGGGCGATTCCCATAGCGGGCATCGCCCACAATGTGGCGATAAGAGAACAAGCTAAGGCCAGCACCAAAAGCGACCGGCTGTTACGGAAATATCCCAAAGGGGTATCCGTTTGTCGCGCGTGCCCGTTGTACACCGTGATGCGGCTAGTTGAGAAAGAGTCTGCCAATTTTTCAACCTCCATCGGAAGGGGGTACGAATGATTGAATGATCCACGTGCCTGCGCCTATCGGAAGAATTTTTCGGCGAGGCGAGATCTAATTTGCCCCTCGTTCTCGTGCGCGAAATTCGCCTCGCTTGAGGTGGCAGATCCCGCCCGCTTCGTCCGAAATCGCTTGTACTGGGATGAGTATAAGCGGTTGCCCGCACCATAGCAAAAGGTTTTGCTGGATCGCTGCTGTGCTTAAACGCTGCCGCATTGAGCTATTTACGTGTGCGCGGTATGTGCGTCACACGCCGGCGGCCCGTTGCCGCACGGTGTGCCAAAGCGCCAGAAGCTCTGTATTATAAAACCATATAGATAAAGCTGTGTAAATCAGTAAGAACGAAACGGTCCCGCATACGATATTCTCCCATACGGGAAGCGTAATGGGGGCCGCCAGAAGCCTTACACCGATCCACGGTGCGGCCGCGGCCATCGCCATGGCCGCCGGACGCAGAAATAATGCCGCCACATCGCCCCAAGTTCCGCCGCCCGGCCCAATGGCTTGTCGCACCAGCAGGGGGGCGGCAACGGCCCAGAAAATACTCACCGCAAGGGCGAGAATCACGGCACCCCCGGCCCACGCGGCAAACAACGCCAGCGGTAGATACACCAGGGCACTGCCTGTGGCCCAGGCGAGTTGGAATCTGAAGCGGCCTTGCGCCAAAATGAAATTCAACGATGGCTCCACCAGTAGCATAAACGCTGCGCCTAACGACAGGACTTCCAGCGGCAGAATCGCCGCGTGCCATTTGTTGCCATAAACCAATGTCAGCAGAGGCCGGGCCAGCAGTGATTCCAGCACGCACAGCGGCATACCGGCCAATGCCACAAGGTTGGCAGCCCGGAGAAACGCGGCGGTCTGCCGATTGATCTGATTCTCCATGGACGTAAGAGCCGGATACAGCACTCCGGCAACATTGGTGGAAAAGACCTGGCTGATCTGCGTGGATAAATTGGACGCGAAAAAATAATCGCCGACGATTGTCACGGAAGCAAAGGCCCGCAGACACGACATTTCGGCAATTCGGCTTACAGTTTGAAATACTACCGCGCCCATCAGCAGGCCCGACTTTTCAATCAGGTAAGGCCAGCGGCGAAAGTGTGCATGGAGCTTAATGCGCGTAGGAGCCGCCATCCACAGGGCAATCGCCCGCAGCGCTCCCACCACGGGCAGGGGAATGACAAAACTGTAGACTCCCCAGCCCAGCGCCGCCAGCACAATGCTAAGTACCATGGCGATGATGTTATAACCCAGGCCAATCATGGCCAATTCGCGGAATCGCATATCCTGCATGAGCCGTGCGGTGGGCACCGCGAATAACGCGGTGATGGCGACGCCGGGCGCAATGATGTCCATAATGGGAATTAACTGCGGCGCGTGAAAGGCCGCCGCTGCGTAGGGTGCCGCCAGCAGCATCAGCAAGCCGGCGGCCATTCCCAGCGCGATTTCCATCCAGAATGCTGGTGTAGCCCAACGTTTGAAACTTCGCCGCTTTTGCACCAGGATTTGCGGCATGCCGGATTGCCGAAGAATATTAGGAATCGCTGCGGCCGCATACGCCAGCCCGACCAGCCCGAAATCGTGCGGCACCAGCAGACGCGCCAGAATAATCTGGCCGATGAAACCAAAGCTTTTGGATGCCAGCGTCTGAAAAATCATCCATGCCACGCCGCCGAGGCTGCGTCGCGCAATGGGCGAAGCCGTTGCCGGACCGTCGCCAGCGGGGGACTGTGCCTTGTTTTCAGGTGTGTGCATCACATTTCAGACCCATCGCAATCCCGGCCATCACTCGGACAGGCTTTTAGTGCTCGCATCGGATAGTATCATAAACCAGTCCGGTTGGCTTGGGGAATTTCCGTGGTATCCTGCCGATGAAATCATGGAGTGTTTTGGTGTGAAAGCGGCGACGTATTTCTTTCGGCAGATGACAGGCTGGCTTTTGGCCCTGGCGCTGATCGTTGCGCCCTGGGCGTGGGGAACCGTAAAGCCTGCCGGATTATTCATCGCGGAGGTGATTCTCTCGCTGGCGTGCGGTTGCTGGTTGTTGGCCATGTTGACTCCCGCGTTTCGTCCCAAGTTGCCGCGATTGTTGGTGGTGTGTGTCGTGCTGTTGCTGGTGCAAGGGTGGTTCATGACGATCAATGCCCATCGCACGTACAACACCGTTACGCATCGTTTTTCCCCAGTGCATCCGCCAATGCCGCTGTTGCCCGGTGCGACAGACCAAATCATGGCCGCCGGGGCTATGGTGCATGTGACAGCGGTTTTGCTGGCGTTATTAATGATGTGTGATTTTGCCCAATTTCCCCCATGGCGCATGGGGCTGTGGAAGGCCCTGGCCATCACCGGTGCATCCATTGCGGGCTATGGTTTGGGAGCCAAGGCAGGAATATTTTCTCCGATGTTCACTGTGCCTGGAGACCAGGCGAGCGTGTTTGGTTCGTTTGTCTACCACGGCGTTGCCGGCGCGTATTTAAATTTAGCGATTCCCGCGCAAATTGGTTTGGCGCTGCTGTATTTTGGCCAATCGCGACGCAAGGCTGGCGGGCTGTTTTGGGCGGCCACAGCGATCATCACAATCATTGGCGTGATGGTGAACATTTCGCGCGGGGCGGCCCTGTTTTGCGCAGGGGCGCT
>JAKAYZ010000143.1 GCA_021816165.1 Planctomycetota bacterium
GCGATGAGGCGGCGATTGTGGCCTATGGATCGGTGGCGGCACAGGCGATGGCAGCGGCCAAGATATTGGCGGATGAGGGCATCGAGGTAAGCGTGATTGATGCGCGATTCTGCAAGCCGCTTGATGGCGAAATGCTTGAGAAGCTCTTTGTCGGCGGCCGACCGATCATCACGGTGGAAGACCATTCCACCATTAACGGCTTTGGTACCGCCGTGATTGAACATGCCCAACTGCACGGCTTTGACGCACGCTGCGTCACGCGGGCGGGCATTCCCGATCGCTTTGTGCGGCAGGCATCACGCGGTGAGCAGTTACGCGAAATCGGCCTTGATCCGGCAGGTATTGCGTCAACTGTGCGCGATGCAATCGCACGGCATTCGGCCTCAACCGTCCGCGCGCCGGTGCGGTCACGGCGGGCTACCACACCGCTGCGCGATTAACTGGTCAAATAATAGCCGATGCCGACATTTCAGCCGGCAGTGGCCATCGAATGGGTTATCTGTCCGAGTTGTTCAAGCACATCGGCGGCGCGGCCGGTGTCGATGGCTTCTGCGGCCCGGGTAATGCCCTGCGGGAGGGCCTTGATGGCCTTGCCCACCCAAAGCGCTGCGGCCGTGTTCATCAGTACCATATCGCGTGCCGCCCCTTTTTCGCCCCGCAGCACCCGGCGGATCAACGCCGCTGATTCGGCCGGCGAATTAATTTCCATATCGCGGCTGGGGGTGAGTTCCAGTCCGACATCCGCCGGATTGAGCGTGATATTTTTAATTCCATCCGATTCCAGCAGGCACATGACCGTCGGCCCGCTGATGGATAATTCACACATGGGGCTGGCGGCGGAATCGCGTCCGCACACCACCATCGCCCGCTGGGTGCCGAGACGACGCAGCGCTTCGGCCACCAGCGGCACGAGTTCAGGCGTCGGCACGCCCACCAACTGACGTCTGGCACCGGCCGGGTTGGTCAACGGGCCCATTAAATTAAAAATAGTTGGAAAACCGAGGGCTTTTCGTGCCTCGGCCACATGCTTCATGGCAGGATGATGCAGCGGGGCGTAGCAAAATGCGATGTGCAACTCGTGCAGGCAGCGTTCCTGCAAATCCGGGGGTGCACTGATATTGACGCCCAGTTCACGCAGCACGTCAGCGCTGCCGCTGCGGCTGGTGATGGCCATATTGCCGTGCTTGGCCACCGTAACTCCGCATGCGGCCGCGACAATGGCAGCCGTCGTGGAAACGTTAAATATGCGCGACCCCGCGCCACCGGCACCGCAGGTATCAATGACATCCGGCGGAGCTTTGACCGGTACCACAAATTGACGCATCACTTCGGCGGCACCGACCAATTCATCCACCGTGGGCAGGCGGGAGGCCATTAAAGCCAAAAAGGCTCCCAACTGAATAGGATTGGTCGCACCGGTCATGATTTGTTCAAAGGCGGTGCGTACCTCCCCTTCCGTGAGAGGTTTACCACGATAAAGTTTGCGCAGCGGATCAATCATATTTTCCGATACCTTTGGAAGGTGGTGGCAGAGTTGCGCATCAACCGGCCAGACCTTGCACCACATGGGCACCTGCACCCGCAGTGGTGACAAAGTGTGTTGCCTGGAGGCCAGTCCGCTGCGGATACTGATTGTCAATGGCCACCGCGGCATCGGCCATGGCCGCGTGGCGACCCATGGCGACTATACTGCCCCCAAAACCGCCGCCCGTCATACGGGCACCGTAAATGCCGGGTACCGCCGCGCAGATATCGACCAGTGCGTCGAGTTCCGGACAACTCACACCGTAATCATCGCGCAAACTGTTATGCGACGCGTACATCAGTTCGCCGGCGTGGGCCCAATTTTTCTTCTCCAGTGCACTGGCAAATTCCAGCGTTCGTTGGTTTTCAGTAATTACATGCTTGGCGCGGCGAAATACCACAGGATCAAGTTCCAGTCGGCATTCTTCAAGCATGGTCATCGATACATCGCGCAGCGCCTTGACCGTCGGAAAACTTCGCGATATCAATTCCACCGCGCGCTGGCATTGATTGCGCCGTGCGGTGTATTCTCCCTGTACCAATTCATGCTTCACATTACTGTTAACAATGAGAAATTCCACCTGTGAATTATCCAGCGGAATCTGCCGGGGCGTCAAATCGCGGCAATCCAGCAGCATCGCGTGGCCCTTAACACCCATAGCCGATATGTATTGATCCATGATTCCACACGGGACACCGGCGTATTGATGCTCTGCCCACTGGCAGGCGAGGGCCAGATCGGGCAGATTCATTTTGGCTCGATTAACGGTAAGCAAGGCCAAACCACTGGCCACCTCAAAAGATGCGCTTGATGATAACCCGCCACCCAATGGCACATCGGTGTAAACGAGTGCGTCCATGCCGATTTTAAGAAGCTTTTTCTGCCGCAATGCCTCCGCCACGCCGCGCGGATAGGCCGACCATTTGGGAGCCTCCTTTTTCACGGCTGTATCGATGGAAAATTCCACAATCTGAGGCTCAATCGAGCTGGCAAGCCGAACCGTGGAATCTGTGCGCGGTTTAGCCAAAATGGTGGTATTTCGCGTAAGTGCCATGGGGAAAACATAGCCGTCGTTGTAGTCGGTATGCTCGCCGATCAGATTAACGCGCCCCGGCGCTCGAACCTTGATCAACGGGCGTGAATCGTCCCCGAATTTATCCACGAAAAGTTTTTCCATTTCTCTATCCGCCAAGGTCATCTCCAATACTTTATCTGCGAATATAAACCCATATCCCTATATGATAGGGGAAAATGTAAGCGACGCGGCAAGTTGTTTCAATTGCAGCCTATGGCGTGACCAAGGGCGTGGCCGATGCCTCCAATCGTCGGCCTGCATCTTGACACCTCCATGCAAAGTGCTGATGATGAAACGGCGCAGCAGGCATTGGTTGTCGCCGGAAAACGGGCCGATGCCGTCTCTGAAGACCACGCGCGGTCACGCCGGATTCAACCTCACATAGCAACTGCTCGGGGAGTGCACATGAACAAAGGACGGTTGGAAGCCTTTAGCGACGGCGTCATAGCCATTATTATCACCATCATGGTGCTGGAAATGAAGGTGCCGGTTGGCGTGCATCTGCGGGCACTCCTGCCGGTGCTGCCAGTATTTCTCAGCTACGTGCTTAGCTTTGTCTATGTCGGCATCTACTGGAACAACCATCACAACATGCTCCATGCCGCCGGGAAAGTAACTGGCAGCATTCTCTGGGCCAACCTGCATCTGTTGTTCTGGCTTTCCCTCTTTCCGTTTGTCACGGCTTGGATGGGCGAAAACCACTCTGCCGTCGCGCCCACCGAAGTTTACGGTGTGGTTTTGCTTATGGCCGCCATCGCCTATTTCTTCCTGCAGCGACGAATCACTGCCGCCGGTGCCCCGGTTCTCAAACGCGCATTGGGGCATGACTGGAAAGGCAAGATTTCGCCCATCCTCTATCTGCTGGGAATCATTCTTGCCGGATGGTCGCCGGGGGCGGCTAAAGTCATTTACGCGGTCGTCGCCCTGCTATGGTTGATTCCCGACCGGCGTATTGAAAAGATTCTTGCGGAGGAAAAATGATCCCCCCAATATAACCCGAATGTTAACGGACCGATCCGCTGCGGCACCGCCGCGCAATACCGATAACGGAAATTTCTCCAGACAATTACCAGTTCACTATACCACTTACCGGTTCGTCGGCGCTCGATCCACCCACGCCTATTCCATATGCCCCCGGGGGGACGGTCCATTGGTGCTGCGCGGCAACATAAGTTGCAAACGCATGCCATCGGAGTTTGAAGTAGACGGTTTTACTTTGCCCCGGGTTGAGCATTACCCGCTGAAAACCTTCCAATTTTTGCACCACGCGCCGTATCGGCCCACCCTGTGGCGGGTGAATATATAACTGTACAACCTCCGCCCCGGCCCGATGCCCTGTATTGCGAACCCGTACCGCAACCGTCGCCGTACGTTTATGGCCCGTACCGCTTGATATGATCGCGAGATGCCCAAACGCAAAGTGGGTATACGAAAGGCCATAACCAAACGGAAACAAGGGGCGAATGTGTTTGTAGTTGTACCATCGATAACCGATGAATATCCCCTCCACAAACCGGCACTGTGAGCCGGCACCGCTGGGAAAGCCGTGATAGGCCGGTTCCGCCTGCCATCGGTGGTTAAATACTCCGGGATAACCCGGAAAATGATGATACGCGGCCTCATCACGCCAATGGCGGCTGAAGCTCTCGGGCAGATGACCACTGGGATCTATGCGGCCAAAGATTATTTTGGCAATACTCGTATTGCCGCTCTGCCCGGGATACCAACCCCACAAAAGACCGGCGGTGCGATGAACCCACTTTTTCATACCCACGCCAGCGCCGGCATACACCACGGCGATGGTGTGTGGATTGAGTGTGGCGGCATCCCGCACATATTCATTCTGCGGGCCGGTGAGGTAATAAGGCCGGTCCGCCTGCTCGCGCTGAATGGTCTGATTAAAGCCCATGCAGGCGATCACGTCATTCGCTTGGCGCAGAGAGGCTTTTTGGGCGGACGTAAAGAGATGAACCTTACTGCGCGGCAACCAGCCGAACCCGACCGTCGCATGTTTATTCATTAGGCTGCGATATACGACGCGCACCTGATAGGTTTCTCCGCCATGAAGTGGGAGCGTTGTCAGGGCACCTTTTAATGGATTGGCGGGGTTTTGCCAAAAGGGAAGCCAAAGATCAATGATGCGCTTACCATTAAGGTATACCTCGCCGGATCCATTTACTGCAAAGATGAAAGAGTATTCACCGGTTTTTGCTGGATGGATGGCGGCTTTCCACACCACGCTTAACGTCTTGCGCCCCAGCGACGCCTGTTTCTGCATCATGGCCACACCGGGGTTGAAAACTGTCAGGTGAGAATTGGACCGGCCAGCGCCCGCCGAATTGATGGCAATTTTCGCCTGCCGAACGACTTTGGGCATTCCATTAAACGCACCGTTGCTGTAATAATCAGCCTGCACACCGGGCTTGCCGTGCGGGGTGGTAAGTTGGCCCCGCCCCCAATATCGGTGGTAGGCGTCATGCCAGGGAATGGTGGTAATCTGCACCCTTGGCCCCACCACAGCTTTAATCGCCGCCAGCATCGTCACCGGTTTGATGTTGGGCGGCACGTGGGAGCTGCCTCCACCGCCCGTCACCGCACGCGATACCCACGGGCCAATAAGCACGATATGCGACCGTGATGCCGGATTAAGCGGCAGGATGTGGCCCTTATTCTGCAGCAGGACCGTACCTTCGGCGGTAACCTGATTGACCACCACATCGTCTGTCTGGATGAGCGGAGGGCGACGGTAAAACGGATTGTGTGGATCATTAAAACCCATGGCCACGATGACGCGCAATATCTGCCGCACATGCTGATTGATCAGCGCCACGGATATCTGATGGGAAGCCAATAAATGTGTAATATTTTCGTAACTGTACAGGTGAGTGGTCGGCATCTCCACGTCCAGCCCGGCCTTAAGATTGTCGCGTGTGTTGTACACGCAGCCCCAGTCGGACATGGTAAGCCCTTTGAAGCCCCACTTATCACGCAGTACACCGGTCAGCAGCGGGCCATTTTCCGAGCCGTAGAGACCGTTTATCCGATTGCAGGCCGTCATGATCGCCCAAGCGTGTCCGTGCAGAACGGCGGCACGAAACGGCGGAAGATAAATTTCATGTAAGGCCCGCTGGCCGATGATACAGTTGATCCACGGCCGCATGGTTTCAATTTCGTTGCCGACAAAATGCTTGCAGCAGGCGGCCACGTCTTCTGATTGCAGCCCGCGGATGTAGGGAACAACCATTTGCGACGACAGATAGGGGTCTTCACCGCCGATGTATTCCATACTGCGTCCATTTTGCGGCTCTCGAAGCAGATTCAAACCCGGTCCGAGCAGAATACCGACATGTTTAGCACGGGCGTCGAGGCCAATATGCTTTCCCTCCAGTTTAGCCAGCGATCGGCTCCATGTGGAGGTGAGACATGGTGCGGCCGGATAGGCCGTTGACGGACCCCAATCCACCACGCCCACCGTGGCATCACTTACCCGGATAGATGGTAGGCCCAGGCTTTTAATGGAATGCAATGCCTCATGACTGTTGCCGGAGAGCAGGCGAATTTTTTCGCTCAAAGTCATTTTGGCTTCAATCGCCGCGGCACGATGGTTGATTTGGGCGGCGGTAAGACCCAGCGGAGAGTATTCACCAATGGCCAGCGATCGAGAAGCCAATCCGAGCGTGAATACCAATGCCAGCAGCCACCCGCATACCACCAGTAGACGGGATACATCTTTTCGGTACACCATGCCGAATCTTCCCGCCGCCTTTTTCGTTTGCTTCATTGTTGCTCCATTAAGCCCCGGCAGATTGCACCTCTCCGTCCATCTCGGCACATGGAATATGCGTAAATATCCGCCCTGCACCGCACCAAAACAAGGACGG
>JAKAYZ010000144.1 GCA_021816165.1 Planctomycetota bacterium
AGCAGGAGATGTTTATGTTTTCCAAGCCAAAGTTTTCTTTTTGTTTGGTGGTGGTTGCGGCAGCGACCGTCCCCGCCGCCATGGCTGCTGCGAGCAACATCGTATCAGACCAATTCAGTGGAACCACACTCAACAGTGTATGGACGCTCAGTGCCCCCGCTGGGAACCCAAACGGGCCGGCGATCGTGCAACTGGATGGCAACGGCAATCTCGTCATGAATGTGCCGGCGGGCTCGGACGCTTGGCTGTACAATCGCTCCTACGCGCCGTTCCTGACACAGGTTGTCCCGTCAGCTGAGCCAGCGAACTACGAAATTGATACAGAGGTGACGATGAATGGCGGCACCGCCAACACCAATACTATTGGCGGGTTGATCGTTCTTGGAACCAACAATAACGGGCAGTATCCTTTTACAGTCTCGTTGGGCCTGCAGAACGGTAGCACGTTTGGTGCCGGGAATACCGCCATACAATTTCAGGTGCCGGGAAATACCCTGGACTTTGTTAACGTGCCTTCCACGACCCCAACTGGAGGCCCGGTTTATCTGCAGCTTGTGCGGGATGGCACCACTTGGACCGCCAATTACAGCCTGACTTCGGCCGGCGCATGGACAACTCTGGGCTCTGTCACGGATGCAAACCTGAATGGGCAAAACTCCACCTCTGTAGGTATATTCACCAAAGCTTGGAGTACCAGTTCGGCTGTCGGCAGTTTTAATTATTTTGATTCTTCGCCTGTTCCTGAGCCAGCGTCGTTGGGATTGTTTGCGTCAGGCGTGATTGGCTTGCTGCTGCTGAAAAAGCGAAAGCGGGCCTGATGCGGCCGGGCCGCCTGAATCAAAAGTGCACACAAGCATAAACGCCCCATGGGGCCGGTCGGATGAAAGTTTGATCGGCCCCATTTCTTTTGGTTCCAGCGGAGAAACACCCGACAGGTAATTGATCACAACATTGCCACATTCTTCTCGCCTGATGCATCGTTTGAGCTTCGATCCAGAACATCGCAAGAACTCAAGCGGTGCTGAGTTCGTCGAGGTGCCGGTGGTGAGCCAGATCAACGCGTTCACTATTGCGTGGATGGTAAGGGTGCCCGATTTAATTCATAAATCGGCTAAAGGATGGCAGAAAAAGACCTTGTAATGCCCCTGACTTGGAGTTAAAACATGAATGGTGAAACTGACGCTCCCTCGTTGCGGTATCCGGCGACGATTTGCGGCGATATGGTTACTGCCCCGCGTCAGTCGCTTTTTTATGTCGATTCGCCATTTCGCCGGTGCGCGTGCGCACGACTGAATTGGCGCTGGGTGTAGTCGGGAGCGTTGATTTTTTTGTCGATGGCTAAAATTGTGCAAGTTGCGGCGATGCTGGGAGTGTTTCCCGGTGGCTGCGGCTTGTGAATAGTAAGTTTTCTCTGGAAGGAGAATGTTCATGTTTCCGCGATCTTCAAATTTCACACGGATTCCACTGGTTGGAATGATGGCTGCCGCGGCGGCGTTGGCCTGTGCTGGGCTGATGACAGGGGCCGCGCACGCCACCGCCCTTCCCAGCAGCATGCTGATTGACAATTTCAGCCAGGATACAGTTGGGGCTGCGCCCAGCGAAGTAATTGGTTACCAAAGCCAGACATTGACTGTCGTGAGTTCGGGAACAGCCGACGGAAACATGTTGCAGGTAACGCCTCAGAATCAATATGACTCCCAATTGCAATTCGGCACCGCGGGCACCACGCCCGCAAATTGGGATAACTACCAGGGCATTTCGTTCGACCTTCTGTTCCCTAATACTTCAACTGCAACTCTGTATCCAGGGACTTCAATTGATGTCCAGCAGGCCGGTTACCAGGGCGGAGGTCAGACCTCGCAGGCGGTAAATTTGGGCACCGGTGGTAACGGCATCTATCCATCCGTTCCATCGACCAATGCGTCGACTACGCTCGTCCCTGTTACCATACCGATTTCGCAAATTCCTCCGGCCGTCCTGCCGGGTAGCTGGTTCCAGGTGATCCTGAATATTTACCCCGGCTATGACAACGGAACCACCGCCCCGTGGACATTTGACATAGGCAATGTTCAGTTTACCAACCCTGCTACCAGCACGATTCCCGAACCAGCCACCATTGGCTTGCTGGCTATCGGTGGGCTGGGCCTGCTGTTGCTTGGTCGGCGGCGTAAGTTGGCGTGAACGTATTGACCTTGCACTGCGGCCGTGGGTGATGCCGTAATTATTTCGCCGAAAGGCACATCGGCGGGCTGGTCTTGCCAGCCCGCCGGTGTTTTTTGGCCGCTTCATAACCTGAAACCTCACGTTGGCATGCTAAACCGCTCACGAACCGGCAACGGCAGCATGACCCGCTGGCCCACAGTGTCCGGAAGACTTTGACAGAATGAATCAAATATCCACCAAGATCGCGACGATATAAATGCGGCCGCCCTGCCGCGGTCGAGCGGTGTGCTTAACGTGTAACAATTTTTTCTGCATGACATGGAGCCTTTTGTTTCAGTGCGTTACCCCGAACCGACGTTGACAGGTTTTTCGATCAGGGATGATGTCTAAGAGATACATTGTGGATAATTCTAATTAAACCACCCTATTCCATGAGGTTAAGATGGCAAAAACATGTTGGATAAAGTAGCTGCGAAAAACTCCGCCTCCCAGTCGGAACCGTTTGCTTTTCTTCCCGCAGCAAAGGATACGGGAGGCTGGGCCTGTGGTTGTAATCGCAATGAATGCCCGGGCCGGACAACTCAGAGTGATTGCTGTTGATTTGTAGAACGGGTACAAACCACATGGACTCTTTTGGAGAAAAAAATGCCTGATGAGAAAAAATATCAAATCACCCGCCGCTCCGCGTTGTTAACGATTGCCGCCTCATCTGTTTATGCCGTTGCTTCTCGTGATTTTGCACTCGGTATGAACGCCGCGACCCCAGGCAACGCTGGCTTCCAACAAGAAGACGGGCGGTTTGTATTAAAGCGTGGCAACGCAACGATCGTGGTGGAGCCGTACGCCGCCACAATCGTCCGGATCACTCTGAGTTTTGACAAGGCTGAAGCGTTGGCCAAGCCGGGTTACGGCCTGATCGGCAAGCCGTCGGGGAAGGGCTGGAGCCACGGCCGCAGTTCGGATGGCTTTGATGTGATGCGTTCATCAGGTTTGGTGGTACGGGTGTCGCCCGGAACACCGCCAGGCCCCACGTTGATGCCGCGAACGCCCATTTATCAGGGACTCATTGATAAGTATTGGCCGCCCGGCAAGCCATGGACGGACCCCAATCTGCGATATGACATTGTTTCTGTCGAGACTCCGGAGGGCAAGACGTTGCTGCGGCTCTGGCAGTGGTCAATGTACAAAAACCCGGTCTACTCGGGGGACAACATCACGGAGGCGCATAAGAATCTTGACCCGGGCTATAAAGTTTCCGCGACGTTCGACTCACCGTCGGACGAGCACTATTACGGCTTGGGACAGCATCAGGATGGGGCGCTGGATTTGCGCGATCGCCGAATCAAATGCTGGGATAATTACGAGGCGATGGGAGGAGAGAGCGTCGGGGTGCCGTTCATGGTTTCCAGCCGCGGCTATGGATTGATTTGGGATAATGCCTCCAAGACCACCATTGATCTGGGTCTCAACGGAAATAATCAGTGGACATCGAATGTCGGGGACCGTATTTCGTTTTTCGTCATCGCCGGTGGTAAAACCGACGACATATACGAGGGATATCGCCACCTCACGGGAGTGACGCATCTTCTGCCCAAAGGCGGCTATGGTTATATTCAAAGCAAGTGCATCTATCCGACGCAGAAGCAATTAATGGAAGTGGCGAAGGGCTACCGCGACCGTCATCTTCCACTGGACATTTTGGTTATTGACTTTCTGAATTTCCGCATTGAGGGCAACATGGATCTGGACCCGCCGCGATGGCCGCATCCGGCGGCGATGAACCGCCAGCTTGAGTCCATGGGCATCAAAACGATGATCAGTGTGTGGCCGCACATCGCGACAGATTCCAAGTACTACTCGATGGTAAAGCGGAACGGCTGGTTTGTGCAGAAGGCGGATGGTTCTCCAGATCAGTCGTGGTGGGGAAATGATTTTGGCCCCGACATCGACGCGACAAATCCGGAGGCGGCCAAATGGTTTTGGAGCGTTATCCGGGACAACTACATTCAAACGGACGGAATCAGTTATATCTGGCTGGACGAAACGGAGCCGGATATTGATCCCGAGCGCGACTTTTACCATATCGGCGCGGGCGATCGCTATTACAACGTGTATCCTTTGTTTGAAACGGCAGCGATCTACGATGGATTCCGTCGGGACTACGGGAACAGTCGCAGGGTTTTGACTCTGGCCCGGGCGGCCTACCTCGGTGCACAGCGCAACGGTACGGTGTTTTGGTCCAGCGACATCATGGACACATGGGACATGTTGCGGCGGTCCATAACCGCGGGCTTGAATTTTACCGCCAGCGGCATGCCCTACTGGTGCACGGACATCGGCGGGTACGCCCGTCGGCCCATTCACGCCTATTACCGGCCGTTCCGTAAACCGCTGGTCAGCCCGGAGGGAGCCGAGTCTACTGTCGGTGCCTATTCGGATTATCCGGAGCTGTTTGTGCGGTGGTTTCAATGGAGTGTCTTCCAGCCGATCATGCGGGCGCATGGTGAGCGGAAAAACAATGAAGTCTGGGCTTTTGGCAAGCAGGCGACTCCGATTCTCGAAAAGTTTTTGCGTCTCCGCTATCAACTGCTGCCCTATATTTACTCGCTGGCGTATCGAACGTACCAGACAGGAGCTCCGTACATGCGCGCCCTGTGGATGGATTTTCCGCACGACCCGAATGTCGCTGACATTTCGGACGAGTATATGTTTGGTCCGGCCATGCTGGTCGCTCCGGTGACACAACAGGGTCAGACCAGACGACAGGTCTATCTGCCGGCGGGAGGTGATTGGTATAACTTCTGGACAAATGAGAAACTACGGGGCGGGCAGATCAGCACAGTGGCCGCCCCGATCGATATCATTCCGTTGTTCGTTCGCGCCGGTTCCATCGTCCCCCTGGGCAGTCCTGTGCTGGATGCCTATCAGCCGCAGAAAATAGCTTCGTTGCGCGTCTATCCGGGAGCCGATACTGGCTTCACACTTTACAACGATGACGGGACATCCTACGCGTACGAAAGCGGAAAGTTTTCGATTACGCATTTGCACTGGAACGATGGAAAGCACCGGTTCAGCCAAACCGGCGCTGAGGCATGGACCCAGTCGGATGCCCCGGTGGTGGATGTCATCTCCCCGGCAAACGGAAAGTGATTTCACGGACGAAGCATCCCGGCTTCTGGCCCGCTTAATTGAGGCGGCACGATTGCAGGTATGCTGTTACGAGGTCTCAATACACCGCTGGTCACGCAATTGTTCCGCCGCCGGTGTTTGGCAAGTATGCTGCCGCAGTTGCCTGAAGCACTTTCGGCGGTCGGAATCCTGTGGTGAAACGTCCGCAAAAAAGGGTGACGGGCGTTCGCCGCATGCCGCTGGCGACGCGCCGTGCGGGCAGTACAATTCTTCCGCAGTGGTTGACACAAAGTTTGTACGTGTCTGCTCTTGCGCGACGGCTACCGCTTGCAAGCCAATTGTGATTATCGAGAGCCCGGTTCGATCATCACCTGAGAAGTCTCTGCTGCCGCGGGAGGTTGTTGGTCGAACGGAAACTCACCATCCGAAGACTTTGACGCTTTGAGGCATCAGTATCCGGTTCATGGCCGGAGTGGTCAGTCGTAGCGTGTTATGGCCGCCAGACTGGTTAAAGTTTACCTCAAGCGGCACCATGCCGACACCACCCGATGCCGCGGCGGTTGGTGGGAACTGTACACGGGTTGAGTAGTGGTCCTCCACATTAAGGCGCGCAACGATCGGATATTGGCTGATATTTCGGTACCGGATTTCGATATAGATCGATTTGCGGTTTGCGTCGATCCCGCTGAATACAATGGAATCGGCACTGTTGTAAACCCCGCTGCACACCGATGCCATCCGTTGCCGGACACTTTGATTAGTCGGTCCGGGGCTTGGGCGATAGCTCAACATGCGACCCGGCGTGCCGGAAATGATAAACATACGGACATCGTGCGCCCTGACGCGCGCACGGATACCTTTCTGATGTTGTCCGAGATTTCGGCCTGACCACACATCCGTTACGGCAGTATCCGCCCGAGATTGCAGGCCGATTTGCCGCCATGATACGGCAATTGTTGCCGGATGAGCAGTGCGGTTGAGCAAAACGACGGCAACCTCACCTGCCCGCGGCATGGGCTTGGCCCAAGTCTGAAGCCCGGGGGATGGCGGCGCAACGTGAATACATTGCACGCCCATTGGATCCTGATCAATGGCCACGGCAGACTCGTTGGTGAGAATCGCCAATTCCGGCTTGGTAAGTTTGGTGAGATCGGCACCGAGAATCATTGGA
>JAKAYZ010000145.1 GCA_021816165.1 Planctomycetota bacterium
CCTGACCGGTTGGCATTTTTCCAGCGGCCCGGATATCACCATTTCCGCGCTGCTCACGGTGATGGCAGTGTTAACCATGACCATCGGCAATGTGCTGGCACTGTTACAGCGCAACATCAAACGCATGTTTGCCTTCAGTTCCATCGCCCACAGTGGCTACATTCTGGCGGCATTGGTGGCCGGACCAGCCTTGGTTGCCGGCGGTGGCTGGGCTCATGACGGCGTTGCTGCGGCCCTGTTTTACCTGGCCGCTTACAGCCTCATGACCGTGGGGGCGTTTGCGGCGCTCATTTATATGCAGGGCAAAGCGGATGGGGCGGAAGACATTGACGATATCGCCGGTATTTCTTCGGAACATCCTTTGACCGCCGCCTGCATGGCTATATGTCTGCTGAGCCTGATTGGCATGCCCGGCACCATCGGTTTTCTGGGGAAGTTGTTTATCGTACAGGCGGATCTTTCCACCGGCCATTGGATTTTAGCGGTCGTGGTGGTGATCAACGCTGCGATAGCCGCAGCCTATTATCTGCGCATCATAGCGGCAATGTACGTGCGGGAACCATGGACTCCCTCGCATGTGCGTACCACGCTGGCACCGCGGTTTGCCGCGGCCCTGTGTGCGGCCATGGTGATCGGTTTCGGCTTGGCCCCCAGTCGGCTGCTTTCCGACACCCGCCACGCCGCCGATTTTATGGTAGGTCATCTCGGTGCTGTCCGTCTGACGGCCATCCCGAAATATAATCCCGGGTCTACGGTTGGGTCATTGCCGCCATCGCAGGTGATGAGCCGGAATCCGACCGTGGTTGCGGTGCGTATCACATCGCCTTTGATCGGGCGATGACCTCGTGTGAGACGAGCTGTCTTCCTCCAGACGCAAAGCGACCCGGCAGCTAAAGGGCGAAATGGCGGAGTTGTTCGGCCCGAGAGAACCAACCATCGCTGATATAAAAAGAGGTGTTTCATGCAGTTGGCACAGAGACTCGATGTTGTTGTGGAGTCCATCACCCTGGCGGTTACCGCGCGGGCGGCCGCATTACGCAAGCAGGGCGTGGATGTGGTAAGTTTTGGGGCCGGTGAACCGGATTTTGACACTCCCGGCCCCATTAAAAAGGCCGCCATTGATGCCCTTCTGGCCGGCAAAACCAAATATGAACCCACTCCCGGCACGCCCGAGGCCCGCCAGGCCATCGCGGGCAAGCTTTCCCGCTACAACCATTTACCTTACAAGCCGGAAGAAATTATCGTTTCCGTAGGTGGTAAGCACGCCCTTTATACGGCGTTTATGGCGGTACTGAACCCTGGTGATGAAGTTATTATCCCCGCGCCTTATTGGGTCAGCTATCCGGAAATGGTTAAATTAGCGGGCGGTGTGCCGGTATTCATCAAGGGTCAGGAGACGCGCGATTTTAAAATCTCTCCCGAGCAGCTCGCCGCAGCTATCACCTCTAAAACCCGGATGGTCATTATCAATTCGCCCAGCAATCCCGGCGGACATACGTATCATCCGGCGGAGCTTTCCGCCTTGGCCGCGGTTCTGGAGCCGCACCAGGATATATGGGTGTGCAGCGATGAAATTTATGAGCGGCTCATTTATGCCGGGCAGCAATCCTGTTCCTGGGCCGCCCTCAACTGGGAAAAATGGAAGGATCGTACCATCACCTGCAATTGTCTAAGTAAAACCTACGCCATGACGGGTTGGCGTATCGGCTATACCGCCGGGCCAAAAGCCCTGATAGCCGCTATGAACAAGCTGCAAAGTCAAATGACCAGCAATATCACCAGTTTTTGCATGCCCGCCATTGTGGAAGCCTACAACAATCCCAATCTGGAACAGGATGTGGAAAAAATGCGCGAAGCATTTGAGGCCCGCGGCCTGCATATTTGGAAGCGACTCACCGCCATCGCCGGCCTCAAGTGCGTCCGGCCCACTGGGGCTTTTTATGTGTTCCCGGATATCAGCGGGGTGTTGAATCGTCCGCTGGGGCCTTCCGGCCAGGTCGCAACGCAAGCCGTGGAGTTCTGCAAAATCATTCTGGATGAAGCCCATGTCGCCCTGGTGCCCGGGACGGACTTCGGCTTTCCCGACCATGTCCGCCTGAGCTTTGCCACCAGCATGGAAAATATTGATAAGGGTATTGATCGGCTGGAAGCGTTTTTGAAACACTGACCGCCGCCAGTGGCCTCTGAGATATTATGACTCGCTCCGCGCCACGCGGATTCCCATACACGCTTCGGTCGCCCGTTGGCAGCCCACCGCAGATCGCGAGAGGTTGTCCACCCGGTATGTTACCGATTGCCCGGCGGCGGCGTTAACACTTGACCGATGGTATAGATGGCGGCGTTATCCACCATAATCGGCCCGGAAATAATGGGCAGCCCATTGATGGTCATGATCTTCCCGTTGACGGTGGTTAAAACCACCTTATGCCCATTGGCCGTCAGCTCACGCAGTGTTGAGCGGTGCGGGTCTGGGACCACGGCATGCGGAATGGCATGATAGAAGATAAGGTTGCGCAAGGATTGGCGATTTTCCGGCTTCATCAGCAGGGCCAGTTTCGACGGGGCCAGTTGGCTAAAGGCGGCATTGGTCGGCGCAAAGAAAGTGTAATACGCGCCTGGCTGCGAAAATGTTTGCTTCAGGTGCGCTTTTCTAATGGCCTTGGCCAAGGTTGTCCACTGCGGCTTGCAGTTGATAATTTTGTACAGCGGGCTGTGGGCCACGCGCGATGGATGGCGCAACAATTTTCGGCAGGCGCACTCATGGCGATGTTGATTCCATTGCGAACACCCCGGTAATGCCGCCGCCAGCCCGATCATAAGAACGGATGTCATCCAGATTTTCTTATAAGCCATGTGGTACCCCTTAACCAAAAGACGGTCAGAAAAAACAATATAGAGGCAACGATCGGTAAATTCAACTTGAATTTACCGTCAGAGAATCCCGCGGCGGTGCCCATGCCGCTCAAATTTGCTGGCTCAATAAGCCCCCCAGCGGTATGATAGCTTATTGATGTTCCGGGTTGACGCGAGGAAACCATGCGCCTGGGAATTCGGCGCAAGCTGATAGGCACTCTTGTTCTGGTCGGTCTGCTGCCCTTGGCCTTGAGCCTGGTTGCCATTCTCGGCTTGGGGGCGAGGCTGCGCATCAATACCATTCATGTGTCTCTTCGAGCCAGAGCCAATACCTACGCCCATGAAATTGCTGACCGCCTGCAGGCGGAGCTGGACCGACTTTATTTGCTGGCCCACCTGCCGGAGGTAGTGGCCTACACCCGGGAACAAGATGTGTTGGCGGCCGGCCGGCCGGGTGGAGCCACCACGCGGCCCGGGGCCGGTACCCGGCACATCGAAAATATCTGGCCCAAACTGCCGGATAATGCCGCCCCCCTGCGGATGATTTTGCACAATCCCATTGCCGACCGTTTGCGGCTGGTCAGCCAGAGCCGACACGGAGAATACCATCTGTTGGCGGCCGATCGCTATGGCCAGCTGATTGCGGCGGATGTTAAACCCACCGCATTTTATCAGGCCGGGCAAACTTGGTGGAAAATCGCCATGACCCCCGGCTGCAGCGGTTACATCAGTTCCATTGTGATCGATCCGGAAAATCACCAGCCGGCCATTGTCCTGGCGGTTCCAGTCCGGGAGGAGCATGGGCAGCAAATTTATGGTGTGCTGAAAGAGACCTGTGACATCGGTTGGATTCAAAAAAGTTTCGCCCGTGGCGTAATCCCCATTGGTGCCACCGCCCAGATATTTGATCGTCGCCTCAAGACGACGCCTTTTGCGGTGGGGCAGCCCTCGGTCACACGGGGAGCACAGGCCAGATTTATCAAAAATCAAGGCCGAATGGATGGCCGATGGTGGCGTGAACTGCTGCACGGCCCCATTCTCGGATCGGCTCCGGTAGCCTTCGGTATGGGCTTGCAGGTGGGCGCCGGCCATGTGGTGGTGCCACATTGGAATGTGCTGGTCAGCGAACCAACGGCATTGGTGGTAATGCCCATTTACGCGATAGGCCGCACCATCGCTTTTGTCGGTGTGGTACTGATCCTGTTGCTGTTTCTGGTCGGCTATGGCATCAGCCAGCGGGAAATTATCAATCCAATTATCCGTCTCAGACAGGCCGCAGGTGCCGTCGGTCGCGGAGAGCTTAATGTGCGCGTTATGCCGGAAGATCAGGCCGGTCAGATGTTTTTTCAACACGATGAATTAGGCGATTTGGCTCATGATTTTGACAATATGACCCGGCAGTTGCAGCGCAATATCCACCAGCTGGAACGCAGTGATGAGGCCAAAAAAAGATTTCTGGAACTCGCCGGCCATGAATTGCGCACCCCCGTAACCACCATTGTGCTTACGGCGGATTTGCTGCGGCGGAAACTCAATGTCGCGGCCGCCGAAGGGGGCGACACCGCCGAGATGCTTCATGCGCTGGACATCATCGCTGCGCGGGCCCGTCGCCTGGACAAAATGATCAACGATATCCTGAAACTGGTGCAGACCGATCAATTTTCAGCGCCCCTTAATCGCACCATCTTCGATATGCACGCCTTGATTTTAGAAGTATGCCGAGATCAAAGCGCTTTTCTGGCGGAACGCCGCCAGAAGCTGGAATTGGATGTCCCGGCGGAGTTGCCGGAATTTTTCGGTGATCGCGAAAAGCTCAGCGACGTGCTTAGCAATGTCTTGACCAATGCCATCCGATTCTCCCCCGATGGTACCGCCATTCAACTAGCCGCCCACAAAACCGTGGATGATCACCTGGAAATTCTCATCAGCGATTCTGGCTGCGGCATTGCTGCCGAACATCTGGATCAACTCTTTCAACCATTCCAGACCGGCGAAGATATGCGGCATCATCACAGTGGAACGGTGGAGTATGGCAGCCGCGGATTGGGGCTGGGGCTGGCCATCGTACGACGCTTTGTTGAGGCCCATGATGGGCGGGTGGAAGTTCGTTCTACATCACAGGGAACCCAGGTATTTATCCGTTTGCCGCTGACCGTGGCGCAGCCGACAATAGCCGACCCGCCATCGCCGGCCGCGGTCAGCGATTTTCCCACCATTTAAAACATGGCCACAAGAGGGAGGGATCACAGCACGTAATCATGTACGGATAGATTGTCTTGCGGGGGCCAGGTGCGGTCGTATTTCGTGATTGTCACAGGTATGATATTTCCGTTCGGCAGGTGCATGACATGGCTATCGCGTTTCTTTCTCCCTGGTGGTTGATCGCGGCAGTGGTCGTTGCCGGGTTGGCCCTGCTGGCGGTATGGTGGCTCGGCCTGACCCCAATGCCCGCTTCCACGCTGCGATTTTGGCAGTCGGCGGCGGGTTCCGCAGGCCGGCAGGATTCGAGGAACATAGATCCGCTCTGGCTGCTGGTGGCGGTGGCCACAACGCTGGCCGCCCTGGCGCTTTTGCAGCCTATCCTCAAGACTTTTCCATCTCGATCGGCCATGCCACCCCCGCCCAGCATCATTGCGGCTGGAGCCGCCATTCCTCAAGCCCAGACCGGCTCCATTTTCGTGCGCTCCCGGAGGTTAATAAAAAGCTCCGGTCCGGTGCGGCTAGACATTTCGTGGCTTGGTGGCCGACGGATCGACCAAATCTCCCCGCGCCAACTTCAGGCTGGAGTCACCGTGGCGGATTTACCCATTTCGGCCAAGGTTTGGAACATTGCCCTTATTGCTGCGGGGGATACCTTTTGGCGACAAACTTTGAAACGGCACACACCCGCGACCGTGGCCGTTAATTTTCTCGGACCGCCCCCACGGCCCCTGGTGCGTTTGTTCCGCCTGGCAAAAGGGGTGGCCTTAAACAGGCTTGGGCTGCACCCAGCCCTGTGGATCCTTAACAGTGCTGGGAGCAAGCTTGGCCGACGATCCTTGGCCCGCGGTGATGTGGTACTGGCCATCGCCCCGGCAGTTTTTCCCGGCATGAGCCTGGATTCACCGGATGCAATTGCTCTGTCCAGAGACCAGGCCATGCCACCCTTGCATTTGGAGAAGACCACCTCCAGCGGCTTGCTGGAACATCTCCGAATGAATCAGATTGGATTCCGGATTTTTTATAAAGCGCATCTCCGGGCATCCTGGAAGGTGCTGCTAACCGCCACGGGCCGAGGTTTGGGCAGCCACCCATGGCCGTTCCTGGCCCAGCGCTATGATAAAAACGGCAATGTATGGGAGTTCTGGCTGGCGGTGCCACTGAATTTTCGCAGTACACACTGGCCGCAACACGGTTCTTTTGTGATTTTCTTCGCCAATCTGCTCCAACGCCTGCGATCCGGGAGCACAGCTGGTGAGTCCATGACGCGGTGGCTCGCACCGGCAACTTTATACCAGCCCGGCAACCCGGTGAACCATGGACCGCCGCGGCGCAGGGTTATCCCGCTGGCGGGATGGCTGGCCTTGGTGGCGAGCGGGCTGGTGGCGGTGGCGATGGTTGGTTTTGTGC
>JAKAYZ010000146.1 GCA_021816165.1 Planctomycetota bacterium
ATCTCTCCCGAATACTGGATCTGGGGTGCGGCCAGGGGTTGCTGGCCGCCTGGCTGCACGCGGCCCAAACACATTATTCCAACGGCGACTGGCCGGAACATTGGCCACCGGCCCCGACCGGACTTACCATTCGCGGCATAGAGCTTATGCAGCGCGACGTGCAAAGAGCAAAAGCGGCACTGGGCAGCCAAGCCACCATTGAACAAGGTGACATACGTACCGCTGAGTTTGGACAAGCGGATGTTGTGGTAGTCCTCGATGTGCTGCATTACATGGACTATACCGCCCAGGATGCGGTATTACGCCGCATACGTGATGCTTTACCAGATCATGGCACGCTGCTGATGCGCATAGGAGATGCGGACAGCGGCTGGCGGTTTCGGCTGAGCAATTGCGTGGATTCTGCGGTGGCTGCGGCCCGCGGCCATGGCCTGGTGCGGCTCCACGGCCGATCCTTGGGGCAATGGCGGGGGGCGCTGGAGCAATTGGGGTTTACCGTCGAACAAATCCCCATGAACGCTGGAACTCCATTTGCCAATATTTTGCTGGTCGCACGGGCGTGACCGCCGCAGTGCGGGCATCGATCAGTGGGGCAACTTTCGCAAAAACCGCAGGGCTTGCCCGACCGGATCAACTTTCACCCGATACACCGCCTCGAGGATTTCCGGCACCAGAACGGATTTCGCCGCGCCCTGGGCCACCACCTGACCATAGTTCATCAGGACCACCCGATCGGCATATTCATTGGCCTGATTAAGATCGTGGGTAATCCAGACTACGCAGCGCCCCCGCTGCCGTGCCATCTCCGTCAGGCGTGAAAGAAATTCCAACTGATGCCACAAATCAAGAGATGCGGTTACCTCATCAAGCAGCACAATCGGGGCATCCAGGGCCATGGCACGGGCAATGGAGACTCTTTGCTGTTCGCCCCCGGAAAGCTCACCAAAAGCCCGTCCGGCCAGGTGATGAACGTCCAAATCCCACATGGCCTGCGTGGCTGCGGTCCGATCGTCCGCGCCGGCCAGGCCCAGGGCGCCATGGAGTGCGCCGCCGGCACCCCGTCGCGGCCAACGGCCCATTAATACAATCTCTTCGACCGTGTAGGAAAATCCAACCGTCGGCGCCTGCGGCACAAAGGCTATGTGCAAAGCCCGCTGCCGCTCCGATACTTCCGCCAGCGGCCTCCCGCCCAGCCGAACCACCCCCGCCTGTGGCCGTAAAAAACCCAGCATGACATGCATCAGCGTTGATTTTCCGGAACCATTAGGCCCTAGAATCGCCGTCACCTGTCCCTTGGGAAATTCTGCACTCACCTCCCGCAGCACCGGCTGATCACCATAACCAAAGGAAACATTTTCCACGACCATATTCATGTTAACGGCATCAGCACCTGAAAAGGCACGCATTTGATCACTCCCACACGCGACGACGGGAGAGCAGATATAAGAAGAACGGGCCGCCGCACAAGGCCGTTACCACTCCCACCGGCAGTTCCCCTCCGAACCAGGACCCTGTAATACGCACAAAGGTATCGGCCAGCATCAGAAAAATGGCTCCGACAAAGGGCGCAATCAGCATCAGGCGACGATGCTCCGGCCCCAAGATCATCCGACAGATATGTGGACAGATCAACCCCACAAAGCCGATCGGCCCGGCCAGAGCAATCGAACCTGCGGTTAAGAAACTTGCACAAAAAAAGGCCAGCATCCGCATACGTCCCAGCCGCACGCCCAGGCTGACCGCCTCCACATCCGATAGCGCGGCAATGTTCAACGCTCCGCCGAGGTTCAGTGCCAATCCCCAACCGGCCAGCAGCACGGCTAATCCAATCCACAGCACCACCGTGGGCGTGCCTTCGCTGATGTAGCCGAAAAGGTAGGATAAAAGATTGGCTTTGGCACCATACGGCACCAGATTCTGCAGCAGCATAATCAAACCGCCGCCGATGGCACCAAGCACCACACCCGCCAGCAGCAACGTCAATGGATCAATCTGGCCCTTGCGCTGTCCGAGAAAATACACCACCGTGCACGCCAGCAACGACCCGCCCAGCGCCGGCAACGTCTGGCCGTAACGGAAAAGTTGCGCCAGCCAGGGGTTGGCCAGGATGGCGGCGCCACAAGTGCTGGAAAGGACGATCCACGCCATCACTCCCACCGCCCCGCCGCTGGATATGCCCAATACGTATGGATCCGCGAGCGGATTGCGTAACAACCCCTGCAACAATACCCCGGACAACGCCAAAGCAGCTCCGACAATGGCCGCGGCACCAACCCGCGTGAGGCGCAAGGACATAATGGCCGGACTGGAAAATCCCACTGAAATGGCTTTGTGCCCGGGCAGCCCGGGGCCAAGCGCCAGACAGAACATCAACACCACTGTGGTCAACAGCGCCCCCACCGCCACATGGATCATATAGCCGAAAATGAGGCGTTCATGGTTGTTCCGCTTGATCATTGATGCTGCTTTCTGATAACCGGGCCATGAATCAAACGACCGAAGAGCGCGGCGGTTTTGTACGCTTGCAGGGTCGGCATTTGGGAACGTCCGCCCGTCACCAGATAAACCTGATGGCTTTGCGCAGCCGGTATGGGCAAGGCCAACCATGGGGCCAGGCGTGGGTCAGCTTGGCCCGTTGCCGCAGGCTCTCCCGGCAGCCCGATCAACAATACCTGAGGTTTTAAGTCCACCAGCGTCTCACGCGTGAGTGCCGGATAGCCGGATCCGAGTTTTTCCCCCACATTGTTGCCGCCCGCCAGACCAATCAACTGATCTAAAAATGTATTTTTTCCGACGGCCATCAGCGGCTGAGTGCTGATTAAGAAAACCACGCGGGGATGGGGACCAAGCGCATAGCGGTGGTGAATGGCCACCAGCCGGGCTTTAGCCTCGGCAATCGCCCGGTCCGCCCGGGCGGTCAAGTTGGTCACCAACCCGAGAAGCTTGGCGCTGGCATACAACTGTTGCAGCGTGTTAAGTCGAACATTCACCAGGGCAATCCGATTCCGGCGGGCAAACTGGGTCAGGCTCAGCGGCAAGCGGGCCGGTGCCATCTGCACCACCAGCACGGTCGGCTTGACATTGAGAACCATTTCATAATCCAAATGCAGATAATTGCCGACCACCGGCAGCGATTGCAGCCGTGGAGGCAGCAGCGGCCGGTCAAAACTGGATACGCCAGCCAGATCGCCGGCGGCCCCAATTTGCAACAGAATCTGCGTCGCTGCGGGCACGGTGCAGGCAATACGCACCGGCTTGGCCGGGCCGGAAAGAGGTTCGCGAAACGATGAAGATTTCTTTTTCTGGCAACCGGACGCCAGAGTCACCAACACCAGCAGGCCGATGACAATCGCACCCCGCCACATAAAGGCCGATGGACCAGCGGGAGCAGGGCTGCGGTGCAGCGGATCGTACCGGCTTTGACAGGCATGAGTCTTCATGGCGGGCCATGGTAAGGACCGTGGCCTGAAATCACAAACCACACCAGCCGATTTTAAGCCTCCGCCCAACCGCACGCGATGGCCGGCCTGTGGCCACTCCATCCAAGCCTCTCATTCAAACATTTTCAGCTGATGGCGCTCCAGACCAAATTTGGAAACGGTGAGATCCACCGGAATAGGATAGGCTCCCGACCAGCAGGCCGTGCAATAATGCCCCGGAGGATGGCTTAAACACTCCAACATCCCCTCCAAGGACAGATAGGCCAGGGAATCCACCTCAATAAAATCCCGGATTTCGGCAACGGTGCGACCATTGGCAATCAGTTCGCCAGGGGTGGGAAAATCGATTCCGAAAAAGCACGGGTGCCGAATCGGGGGGCAACTCACACGCATGTGGACTTCTTTGGCTCCGGCCCGCCGCAGCGCCAGAATTTTTCCACGCGTCGTGGTGCCGCGCACAATCGAATCCTCCACGACCACCAACCGCTTGCCGCGGACCACATCCGGTATAACGATCAATTTCATCTGGACCGCCAAATCGCGCATCTGCTGCGAAGGCTGCAGGAATGATCGGCCAACGTACCGATTCGGCACAATCCCCTCTTCAAATGGAATCCCGCTTTGCTTACTGAAACCCAGGGCCGCGGAGCGGCCGCTGTCCGGAATGGGAATGACTATGTCTGCATCCACTGGAGATTCAATGGCCAGCCGCCGCCCCATCTTCTGCCGCACCATCACCACCGTATCGCCGAACAATGTGCTCGAAGGACTGGCAAAATACACATGTTCAAAGGCGCAGTGGGCGCGGGAATGGCGATCTTCCGTGTAAAACCGGCTTTTGAGAGAGGTGCCGCCACGGTCGATGGTGACAATTTCGCCCGGTTCCACCTCGCGCACAAAAGCCGCCTGGATGCTGGACAAGGCACACGTTTCCGAGGCCACACAATAAAAACCATCGCGGGTTTTGCCGATCACCAATGGACGGAAACCCCATGGATCGCGGCACGCTTCCAGGCGATCCTTAAATAAAAACAACATGCTAAAGGCACCCTGCAAATGCCGGAGCACATGGGCCAGAGGATCGGTCTTTTCCTGGTGTGTGGGTTTGGCCAGCATGTGGATAACAATTTCAGTATCGCTGGTGGAATAAAAAATGTGGCCGTATTTCTGGTATTCATGCCGCAGGCGTGCCGCGTTGATCAGATTGCCATTGTGAGCCACCGCCACCTGGCCATCAATATATTCTTCTAAAATCGGTTGCGCGTTGCACTTGCGATTCGAGCCGGACGTGGAATACCGGACATGACCAATCGCGGCGGTTCCGCTCATATCACGCAGGACATTTTTATTAAAAACCTCCGCCACCAGGCCCAGCCCGGTATGAGCGCTGATATCCTGTCCATCACTGGCGGCAATACCGGCAGATTCCTGGCCTCTATGCTGGAGCGCATAAAGCCCGTAGTAACAGCGCTCCACCGCATCCGGCGGCCCGGCAATCCCAAAAATCCCGCATTTCTCTTTTTTTTCGTACTCCGCCAACTGATCCGTCGCCACGCCCGGCCCGGATACGTCGGCTTCCGGGGCAAGTTGGTCCAGGGAAATGCAACTGCCGGAATCGGTCCGATTTTTGCCGGACTCAGGGTGTGCCATGTGCGAATCTCCGATTTACCGTCGCCCCGGGATGAAGCAGTTGCGGCCAAACCGTCTTCATCAACGGATTCTAGCAGAATTTGGCCGTGGGGTAAACGTCGGCGCAACCTCATGCGAGCAGAAAGTGCGGCGGGTGCGCCAGCCGGCTTAACCGCCGGTTCTTTCGTAGCTGCGCGTAACATAGTCAATAAGTTGCACCACCAGCGCGGTCCAACCCGTCTGATGGGACGCCCCCAGGCCAGCACCATCTTCGCCGTTAAAATATTCGTGAAATGGGATCATATCTTTCCACAGAGCGTTTTCCTGAAAGAGCTTTTGCCCGCCATGCACGGGCCGGCGGCCTTGCTGGTCGGCCATGAAAATGGCAATCATGCGCCGGGAAATTTCTTCGGAAAGCTGCAGCAGATTCATAGATTTTCCACCCTGGCCGGGTATGGGGACCGTCAGGCTGGGGCCATAAAAGTGATGATAAGTCCGCAGAGCGGTTACCAGCAGATACGCAGTGGGAAACCAGATTGGCCCGCGCCAATTGGAATTTCCGCCAAAAAGGCCGTTGGTGGATTCTGCCGGTTCGTAGCGAATCTCCCACTGGCGGTTATCCAACCCCAGGCTGAAGGGATGGCCTTGATGAAACTTGGAAACGCTGCGCAGCCCGAAGGGTGAAAGAAATTCATTTTCGTCCACCACGTAGCGTAGCGCCCGTTGCAGCCGGTCTTTGTTGGCAATGCTCAAAAGGCAGCGGCTGGAGTCCGCAGACCAGGTCCAGCCGATATTCTCTTCGCCGATATATTTGCGTATAACATCCGATTGTGAACGATCTTTGAACGCGGGGAGCTTTTCCACCCAACTGCGATCAATAATTTGCACCGCCAGAAGCGGGATCAGCCCGACCAGCGAACGGACGCGCAGGGGAAATTTAGCGGAATGATCTTGGGCGATGGTGTCATAATAAAAGCCGTCGGTTTCATCCCATAAGCACAGGCCATGATGGCCGGGTGAATTGATGGCGCTGGAAATGGCGGCAAAGTGGTCCAAAAACTTGACGACCAGATGGGAATAATTGGAATCCTTCTGGGAAAGTTCCAATCCAATAGTCATCATGTTCAGACAAAACAGGCCCATCCAACCGGTGGCATCCGCCTGTTCCAGATGCTCGCCATTGGGCAGGGGCCGGCTGCGATCAAAAACCGAGATATTGTCCAACCCCAGAAATCCGCCCTCAAAGATATTATTGCCACTGCGGTCCTTGCGGTTCACCCACCAGACAAAATTAATCAGTAATTTGTGGTACATGCGTTCCAAAAAGCCGAAATCACCCTGGCCATGGTGGCGGCGTTTGTCCAGGTTGTAGATGCGCCAAAC
>JAKAYZ010000147.1 GCA_021816165.1 Planctomycetota bacterium
CAAGGTGGATGAACTCACCATCATCAATCCTGGCAAATTGTGGGTCTAACGTCCTTAACAGATTTTTCCCTTTTTACCCGCCGGGCCGTGACCGATGGGGTTCGGGCCGATCCAGCGTTCGTCGACCGGTTCGCTGGCGGGCTGGTAGCGGGTGTCGGATGAGAATCGAATACGATCTGTCGTGGTGTTATCCAGCGAAGCATGAACGGTAAAAATTGAAAAAAGCAATACATCGCCGGCGCGGTATTCGGCGGTCAGCCAGCGCCCACCCAAGGGACTGCCGGCGGCTACAGACTTTCGTATCTGATTAGGATTGCCATACAGTGCACCGCCGGTGCCCCAGGCTTTGCCCCATTTTTTGGCATCAGGTTTGTTTTCACAAAAGCTGTCCACATCCTGTGAACAATAGGTTTCCCTGAGCCGCTGGTTATTGTTGGATCCTTCCAGCACCATCAGGCCGCCAAGCTCGAAAGAAACATCTCCAAAGGGCGTCCACGCGGTGTACAGGCGCTGTGTCCCCCGGTTCATGTAGACACTGTCACAATGCGAGGCAGTTCCGTTCCCGGGCGAAATAGCGCGGACCCAGGTGAAATCAAAGGGGCGGACGGGTGCGGCAAAAAACTTTTCAAAAAAAGCCATCATGGGGCCTGCGTATAACACTTTCGCCATGGCCGGGTTGTTCAAGGCCAGTTCCGGCATGAATGCGCAAGTCTTGTCCGGAGCGATGATCGCGTCCATGGGATCAGTCCCCGCCTTGAGGATGCCCGCCTCAGCCACACGACGAACCATTTCCGCCCGTGCGGCCAGCACCTCCTTACGGTTTAACAGTCCTGGCAAAAACAGGTATCCATCCCGGGCCATTTGTTCGCGCAGGCTGGCGGGATCACCCAGCAGATCGGTGGAATCTCTTAAATAGCCGAAGTGGTCTGGCGTGGTATCAATAAACACGCCCTGGGAACGAATGGCAGGCATCGGATTGGTGATGTTGATGGTCGTCATAAGGCGGTCCTTTCAGTGATTGGTGGTGCACTCCAACGCACCCGCCGGTCTATTACATTTCTATTATGCCGGAATTTCGGGGGGCCACGCCATGGCCATTTTGGACCATAGCATGTATAATTTGGCAAGATAGGATGAAGGGGATTTTTCATGTCCGAAGGCAGCCGGGTAACTTGGAGCAATATCAGTCGGCAAAAGCTGGGCCGCGTTTCGCTGGCCGGTTACCTGTACAAAAGTGCCAGAATCGGTTTGGACCGTATGCGCATTTTGGGCAGTTATGCCCTGGTGTACCTGCACCACGGGACGGGCTTGTATGAGGATGCCTCCGGCACGCAACAGTTGCTGCGGTCTGGGGACTTAATTGTGGTGTATCCAGATATGCCGCATCGGTATGGGCCGCGGCCCCACTCATCCGATGTCTGGAATGAGTTTTA
Source organism: Planctomycetota bacterium (assembly GCA_021816165.1). The sequence goes on from JAKAYZ010000147.1 coordinate 1,434, forward strand.
CGTGGTATTCGATGGACCTATCTTCGATTTGTGGCGGCGTGAAGAGTTGCTCAGTGTAAAAGTCGTTCACCTGGAACCGCCAGCTTACTGGCTGCCCCGCCTTGCGGGCAGCGTGGAAAGCAAGACCCCGCTGGAGGCTATGCTGGCGGTACAGGAATTTCTGGTGCAGATGACGCAACATGCCCAGGCAAATTCCGCGGATACAGGCTGGCTCCGACGTGCGCAGGCTTTGCTGGAAGGCTTTACGCGTGCGGATCAAATCAATGTAGATGCCGCTGCCGAGGCCCTCGGCGAAACCTACGAAACATTTCGCAAACGGTTTCAAAAACTTGGCGGCATATCCCCGGGGCGTTATGCGTCCGAACGCGTAATGGCCCGCGCCTGTGGAATGCTGCGTTCCCATTCGGATACGTGCGCGAAAATTGCGTCTGCCTGCGGCTTTTGCGATGAGTTCCACTTTTCGCGCCGGTTCAAACAAATTGTGGGCATCACGCCCAGTGCCTACCGCCGCCAATTTCAACGGCTCTGATACGCCTATGCCCCGCCCGCCACGTCGGTGCCGCAGGAACGCTCTGCAGCAGGCAGCGAGTCGCCCATTACGGTATGATCATCTTGATGGCCAGGACTGGTACATCCGGCGAAGATAATGGGCTTGGAGAACGTGCTGAAATGCAGGATCGGATCGGAATCATCGGTGGATCAGGTTTGGAAGAACTGCTGCGGCCAGCCGACCATGGCCAGACCGTGGATATTGAAACGCCGTTTGGTCGTCCAGCGGCTCCGCCGATCCTTTGTGAATGGAACGGGGTGCCAGTTGCCATTCTCTCCCGCCATGGCCTCGGCCATCCGTTGAACCCAACCCAGGTGCCATATCGGGCTAATGTGTATGCCCTTAAGGCGGTGGGGTGTCGGTGGATCATCGCCTCTGGTGCGGTCGGCAGCCTGAATGAGGCCATAAAACCGCGTGATCTGGTGCTGGTCGATCAGGCCATAGACCGGACAGTGCGGCGAGTTGGAACTTTCTTTGAAGATGCGGCCGTACATGTGGACTTTGCGGAACCTGTATGCCCGGTTCTGCGTCAAATAATCATGGAAACCTGCCATCGTGATTTGCCATCGCTGAAGGTCCATGAACGCGGAACGTACCTGTGCATGGAAGGCCCGGCATTTTCCACACGGGCAGAGTCCATGCTTCACCGAAGTTGGGGGGCTGACCTCATCGGTATGACTTTAATGCCCGAGGCAAAATTGGCTCGGGAAGCGGAAATCAGTTATGCGGCACTCGCTCTGGTAACCGACTACGATTGCTGGCGGCCGCAACAGGCCGGGGCAGAGAAACCCCAATTACTGGAGGAAATCATCAGTCACCTCCGCGTTGCCACGGCCAATGCCATGGCTCTGATCCGGGCGGCCATCCCCCAGATGTGGGCCAGACGACACGAGGAATTTCCCGCTCATCGGGCCTTGGAATTGGCGATATGGTCTGACAAAGCCAAACTATCAACCGAAACCCGCGATAAACTGGATCTGCTCTGGGGCCGCTATTTTCGCAGCTCCCAGATAAAATAATCCAACGTGAGCTTTCAATGATTGCCATAAGGTGTGTATGAAAGGGCAGCCACTAAAACCTTCCACCGGCCAGTCCGGAGCGGCCTCAAAATTTTCCGCCGGAAACCTGGCCACGTTGGTCGTTGCCGCGTTGGCCGTGGTATTCGCTGCGGGCGCAGCACTGCGTGGTCAAGCGTTGATGCCAATCAATCCTGGCGGCCCCATGATTCGCAGGCTCTCCCCGGTCATCCGTGGCACGCCCCACGCCGGTGGACAAGGGAATCCGACTTTTCGGTTGGTGCAGGTGAACGATTCTTTTGGCGCCGCCGATTTAATGCGGAAGGCCCGTCGGCTCTTAAGCAGCGGCCACACGACCTCGGCCATGCGTATATTTCAGAAAATTGCTGATAAATATGGTAACAAAGTCATCCGTGCATCAGGCGACCTGTACGTCACCATCCAAAGACGCATCTGGTCCATTTTGCTGGCCTTGCCTGTGGCCCAGCGGTCCATCTACGACCAACTTTACGGCCCGGAAGCACAAACCAAAATTCGCACGGCCATACAAGAACACAACCTGACCGGGCTGCTGCAGGCCGGCCAGCGTTACTTTCCATCACAGGCGGCGGCCCGGGGGCTTAGCATTGGGGCCTCCTGGCTCTTTGAACGCGGCGATTTTGGCGAAGCGGCCCAATTGTGGGTAGCCGTTCTGCGCCACCCCGGCATGACCAGTCATCGACCGATGCTGTTTTTTCGCGCGGCTCTGGCGGCGCATCTCGCTGGAGAAGATAGCCTGGCCTCGCAGCTTGCCGCGCAGTTGTCGCAGGGTTATCCCAAGGCCATGGGTTGGTTTGGAGGCCAGCATATCAATTTAGCGGCGGAGTTGACCGCGGCCTGCGCAAAACGGAGTTGGCTGGAGACCCCAGCCGCCCGTTTGCCAAATGGATGGCCCACATACGCGGGTAATAATCAGCGCACCCGCATTGCCCGTTCACAGAGTCTTCCGGGAGCTTTGTTATGGACTCAAAGCCTCCGTCAGCACACCGCAGGCCCAACCTCCACCGTCAATCCCGTGCAGCAAGCCCAGCTTCGACAGCAGAAAATTCAGGTATTTTCGCTTAGCAACCCCAACGCTTGGCTGAATGGTCATCCGCAAATTATGCCTGCGTTTCCCACTGCCGGCCTGGGAACCTTATACGTCAATACATCCACGCAAATCATGGCGTTTAATGAGGCCTCCGGTTTGGTGCTATGGCGGTATCCTGCCGTGTTCGCGGCAGCATCGCACCAGCCCGGCAGGGGCTTGGCCATGTTGACATCATCTGTGGATCATCTGGAATGTGCTCTGCTCGGCAATAAACTCTACAGTGTTTTACCGATGCGGCAACCGCAGGTTTTCAATCCGTACGGCTGGGGCGGGTTGCCCCCCGTGCGCCTGATCTGCCTGGACCGGCGCAATGGTCACCTGGTTTGGAGTCGTTCGTCCAGCGCCTTGGCACCGCCGGGCGTCAAAGGAACCTTCACCCTGATGACCTCACCAATGGTGCAAAGAAATAACCTCTATGTTTTAGCCGGCGCTGCGCCTGCCAACGCCGCCGAACAACTGTATCTGCTGCGCTTAAATAGACATACCGGTGCCGTCGTCTGGCGCGAATATCTTTGCTCCATCGCATCGCAGGGCTACTGGCCGCCCGCCAAAATAAATGCGGTGCTGTCCATGGCCGGAGGTGTGGTCAATGTGGACACCGGCTTTGGAGCGGAAATGGCCATCGATGCCCGGCTCGGAAAAATTGTGTGGCTGCACTTAACCCCGCAGCCGCCCCTGCCCCAAAATCAGATGTACTTCAATGGCAACTCCCGCACGCTACCATGGCAAGTCAATGCCCCTTTGACTTATCATGGCCTGGTTATCACCTGTAACTCCGCCGCCGCCATTGCCCATATCTACATCTATGCCCAATCCACCGGCCAGATTGTCCGTGTCATTACCTGTCCCAATCCTGCAGGGGCATTGATGACTCTCGGAGTGATTCACCATCAGCTCATTGTGGCAGGCCGACGGGTTAAGGCCTTCGATCTTCCCAGCGGAACCTTGGCTTGGCATTCTTCGCCCATTGCCAGAGTTGGTATTCTCTTAGCCCGGCCCGTGTTGACCTCCCATTTCGTCTACCTGCCACTCAAGCAGGGCTTGCTGCGCGTGGCGGTGCGTAAAGGCGCCCAGCAACCCCTGGTTCCCTGGCCGCCGGCCGGAAAAAATAAACCCGGCTTGCCAGGCAACCTGCTGGTGACCCGCCAGGAAATTATCACGGTAAACGACGATACCATCACCGCCTACGCGCGGTGGAAAACCGCTCTGGCTTATGATCTTACCCAGATCAAGCGCCACCCGAATGACCCGCTTATGTATCTGACGCTCTCTGCCATGGCCTTTCGCACCGGGCATGACCGTTTATCCCGCCGGATGATGCAGCAGGCCACCGCCAAAGCCAATGACGCCTCCTCACCGGACTTGGATATTTTGAACCGCATCTTCCGCCTGACCATGAGCTTTGGAAATTTGCTCCGTCACGACCGCACCCGCCGACAACAACAGGAATCCTTGTTTTATTATCGTATGGCCAGTCTGGTGGCCCGGTCCGATCGCCAACAGGTGGCGTGGCGCATGGACCAGGCCGAGAGCTATTTGCAGTTGTTTGACGGACCCCATGCCCTGGTCCTGCTGCAGCAGATTCTGGCCCGGCGCGGCTATCGCAATGCGCCCTTGCAGCGCGCCAACGGCCTGATGCTCGCCGGCATCGCTGCGGAAGCCGAAATATCCAACTCAATCATCAACCGACTTGGTGTGGCCGCCTATCAGCCCGCGGAAATGCAGGCCGACGCGTTTCTGGCGGCCCATCCCACCGAACCCGATGCTCTCTGGCGGGTCATGCATCGTTTTCCCAACAGCGTCGCAGCGGCGACGGCGGCCTGGAAGTTGCTCGCCATAAATCGGGACCACCATCACTGGGAACTTGAAAATCATCTTTTGATTTGGCTGAAAAATCATCTGACCAACCCCACCCAACAGGCCCGGATCGTGGCCCACTTGATTGGCAATAATCTGCACCGTGGCCATTGGAACATAGCCTTGGCTCTGGCCCGGCGAGGGGCGGAATTATATCCCACGTTTGCGTGGCAATCCGCCGGAAAAACCATCGGCTTTGCCCAGCAAGTACTGCAGATCCAGCACCTTGCCCCGCCGCATGCTCTTTATCATCTGCCCCATCTGGTTTACCAATCCGGCGATCCCCTTACTGTGCATCCGCCCATCGCCGGACTGTTTCTCAAACCCTTGGACAGTGCCCGGGCTTTACAGCGGTCGGATCTCTTGCTGGTGGCCAATTCCATCCGAACTTCTACCAAAATCTCCTGCTTTGACTCGGCCACCATGGCTTTGCGCTGGAAAAGCACCTTGCCCGTCCAAACC